>NZ_JBALMO010000104.1:70531-70808 GCF_036963345.1 Bacillus sp. JJ722 | reverse complement strand
TGTTTTGATAGCCACAGCACGAACATAGCTGAGAACTCGGAAAGGTTTTAGACACCGCAACTACTTCTTTGCCATACCATTTTGCTTTGTATTCAAGCATGGCTCTAAATTGTGACCAAGACACTTCGCCTATCGCTTTGGCTAACTTGTGGTTTTTCAGCATATTTGACACTTGCAAATTTTCAATCCCTACAATATCGTGGTTTTTGATGATGTAAGTTGAGATTTTCTGCAAATAGTCTGTTCTTGCATGGGTGACCCGTTCATGGATTCTTGC
>NZ_JBALMO010000104.1:53204-70490 GCF_036963345.1 Bacillus sp. JJ722 | reverse complement strand
GTTGTGCGGTTGCTAATTTTTCTTCAAGTTTGCGAAACCATTTTGGATTAGAGAATATTTCTCCCGTACTCAAAATAGCAAAATCTTTTAGCCCAAAGTCAACACCAACAGAAGAACCTGTTTTTTCTAATGCTTGTACGTCTGTTTCCGCAAGAATGGATACAAAATATTTTCCACTTGGATTTCTTCTAACAGTAGCATTCAAAATACGACCTTCTACTTCCCGACTTTTAGCAAAGCGAACAAGACCAAGTTTAGGTAATTTGATTTTATTCCCTACAACGGCAATATTCCCGTTCGTGTGCTTGGTTGTATAAGACTGTACGCTGTTCTTTCTAGACTTGAATCGTGGTGCTTTATTTTGTTTCCTGAAGAATCGAGTATAGGAATCAGCAGGTTTTTAAGTGATGATTGAATAGCAATACTGTCAACTTCGTTTAACCAAACCAACTCTTTCTTGAGCTGTGTTAGTTGGGCGGAACAAGTGTTGTAAGTTAACCCTTTGCCTGTATCTTTGTAAATATCCATCCATTGTGCCAAAAAGTAATTAAATACAAAACGTGAACAACCGATTGTTTTCGCAATTAGGATTTCTTGGTTTTTGTTTGGATAGATCCGAAACTTATATGCTTTGTTGACTAGCATTGATTTTCACCTCACTTCAAGCCTTGATTTTCAATCTATTTCTTAACTACGTTTATAGGAGAACCACCAGTAGTCAGAAAACAAAATTTTTTCGACTGGTAATATTATCCTACACCAATTATATAATGAGTACGTTAATCATTCAAAAAAAACTTTAAGCTAACGCCTAACCGACATTCATCTCCCACCTATTGTTGGGCTACGCCCTTCACACGATTGAGGAAGGAGTCTTCTGTCGGAAAATGATAAATGGAATATAGTTTGATTGGATATTCAATTAATAAGGGGTGTTGATATGAAGAAGAATAATTATCTAAAGTCTCCAGATTTACTTCCGATTAAAGGAAATGAACGGAATATCGGCATGTTTGGATTTGCAATGATTTGGGTTGGCATGGCGATTGTATTAGCTGCATTTGCCATTGGTGGAGGAGGTATTCAGCACTTACCATTAGGAATGGTTATTCTCGCAACTGTCATAGGATCAGTGGCGATCGGGATATTTATGAGTGTAATCAGCGATATAGGAATTGAGCATGGGCTTTCATTTCCAGTTTATATGAGGGCACCATTTGGAACGATAGGCACTCATATTCCATCTGTGGTCAGGGGGGTAACGGCATCTTGTTGGTTTGGAATTAATACGTACTTTGGAGCCACAGCTATTAACGCTATTTTAAATTTATTATTTGATTTTGATAACTGGCTATTGTGCTTCTTATTATTTGCTGTGCTTCAATTAATCAATACCTCATTGGGTATTAAATCGATTGAACGTTTTGCTGATTTAGCAGCACCCATTATTATTCTCATAGCTTGCTGGATGTATGTTACATTAGCAGACCAAGCTGCAGAACAAGGTAAAAACATATGGTCATGGGTGGAAAGCCCGACTACAGGTGGAGCTGCATTCACGGCATTTATGGTTGTCGTTATGGCTAATATGGGATTCTGGGCTACTTTAGCTGCTGATATGCCTTCTTTATCCAGATTCTTTAAAGCACCGAAACATGAGAGAAACTGGTTTAAACGAAATCGAACTCAACTAATTGGCAACCTGATTGTTATGCCTGTCTTTAATACATTTATGATTATAATTGGAGCCGTATCTTATATAGCTGTTTCAAATGCCGATCCAATTGTTGCTTTACAGGGAGCAGCTAGTGGTTTTATATTAGGCATTTTGTTATTGATGATTGTATTAGCACAATGGTCTACGAATACTTCGGCAAATGTTATTCCAGCGGCTACAATATTCTCTAATGTTGGAGGACCGAAAGTGCCATTTTGGGTAGGTGTAGTTATAGCAGGTATTATTGGGACGCTCGCTCAACCTTGGAGTCTATTCGATTTTTTGAATACAGTATTACTTATTATTGGTGGGATTTTGACTTCCATTGTCGGGATACTTTTTGCAGATTATTATCTTCTTCGAAAGAGACGTGTCAATGTACATGATCTGTATGAATTAAATGGTCAATATAAGTATATGCATGGCTTCAATATGGCAGGAATGATTGCGTGGGTTATAGGAGGAATAATCGCTAACTTATTGCCAGCATATTCTTCTCTTGTTGGATTTGTTGTTGGAGCGATTCTTTATTATGTATTAGCGAAATATTGGTGGTTTAAGAAATACAAACAAAAAGAAATCGAGAATCCTAGTGATGAGAAGTTTTTAGGTATTACAGTAGGTCGTGATTGGGTCATTCAAGTAGATGATGATTTGGAAGTGAATCAAGAGCTAGTTAATGAAAACATTACTTGATAGAGAGGAGTTATTCGAATGTCTGATCATCAATTATATGTACAAGAAAAAAATCGTCTTGATGCATTGTTGGAGCAAGGTTACAAAATAAAAAATGTTATGGAAAATCTTAGTGGTACTTTCGTTGAGTTAGAAAATAGTAATCAGGTTCCTGAAAGATTAGTAAGGATACATCTTACAACAGCCAATGCACGTAAATATTTCTCTGTTAAATTTATTGAACAGTCATCCGTAAAGTGATGGATAGTACAGACAAAGAAGAGAGGAGCTGCAAATACAATGGAAAAGCAAAAGCTGAAAATTAATGGAGAACGTTTGAAACAAACATTAGAGCAATTTGCAGATTTCGGTAGAACAGAGAATAATGGAGTTACTCGATTATCACTATCGGAAGAAGATCGTTTAGTGCGAGATTATTTTTGCTCTTGTTGTGAAGAAATTGGGATGAATGTCAAAATTGATGATATGGGTAATATTTATGCAATCTTAAATGGCGAAGAAAATAAAAAGCCAATCATAATGGGCTCTCATTTAGATTCTGTAAAAAAAGGTGGGCGTTTTGATGGTGTGCTTGGTGTTGTAGCAGGATTAGAAGTTGTTCGTACTTTAATAGAAAATAATATCAAACCAACTCATCCAATCATGGTTGTAAATTTCACAAATGAAGAAGGAGCAAGATTTGAACCATCTATGATGTCATCAGGTGTACTTTGCGGGAAGTTCGATAAATCTACCATGCTACAAAAACAAGATAGCGATGGAGTGACATTCGGAGAAGCGCTAAAGTATAGTGGCTACGCAGGTGATCAAGAATGTCGTTTAAAAGAAGGAGAAGCCTTTTTAGAATTGCATATTGAACAAGGACCTATTCTTGAAAAAGAGAATGTATCCATTGGTGTTGTTGAGTGTGTTGTTGGAATGGTATGTTATGAAATTGAAGTAACTGGTGATTCAGATCATGCTGGTACAACGCCTATGAGCATGAGAAAGGATGCACTTCAAGCTGCGATAAGTGCAATCGCGGAAGTTCGTAATAAACTAGGGAAACTTGATGATGAATTGGTTTACACGTTTGGAAGAATGAATGTCTATCCTAACATCCACACGGTTATTCCGAACAAGGTTGTATTTTCACTGGAAGCTAGACACAAGAATCCGGAAGTCGTAAAACAAGTTGAGCCAATCATTCAAAGCATGAAAGATAGTCCGATGCAAAGTGAGTGTCAAATTCAGATAAAGAAACTTTGGGACAGAGAAACAGTATGGTTTGATCAGCGAGTAGTGAATGCTTTAGAACAATCAGTGGAATCACTAGGTTATTCATATAAGAGAATGGTTAGCGGAGCAGGACATGATGCTCAATTCATCGCAAGCTTCATTCCTACTGCTATGGTATTTGTACCAAGTATCAATGGAAAGAGTCATAGTGAGGATGAACTTACAACGTGGGAAGATTGCACGAACGGAGTGAATATATTATTAGAGACAGTGCTTCGTTTGGTTTAATGGATTTTAACGAATTACCCGAAAGAATTCTCCTTCCTCAAGCGTGTGCAGGGCGATAGCACAACGGTAGGTGGGAAATGAATTTCGGTTTGGTATTAGCCAAAAAGCACTTAACTGTGCTTTTTATTTCCCCATGGTATAATCAGTCTTATAAAACATAAAGGTTGTTATATAAGTGAAGTTAGATAGTAATAATCATTCAGTGTTCTTATTGTACTATCATCTTGTATTAGTTGTGAAATTCAGAAGAAATGTATTTGATGATGATATGTCAGACTATGCAAAAGACATGTTTGTACGGTTATCTGAGAATTACAATATAACATTGGTGGAATGGAATCATGATGTTGACCATGTGCATATCTTGTTCAAGGCACATCCTAATACAGAAATGACAAAATTCATTAATGCATACAAGAGTGCAAGTTCTCGACTGATTAAAAAAGACTTTCCGCAAGTAAAAAAGAAGCTTTGGAAAGAGATGTTTTGGTCAAGAAGTTTTTGCTTACTAACTACTGGTGGTTCACCAATAGACGTAGTAAAGAAGTATATTGAAAATCAAGGTGAAAAGTGAGGTGATATGATATGACAAAGCATAATAAGGCATACAAATTCCGCCTGTATCCAACAGACGACCAAGCACATCTTATACATAAAACGTTTGGTTGTGTACGCTTCGTGTATAACAAAATGTTAGCTGAACGGAAAGAAACATATGAAAAATATAAAGATAACAAGGAAGAACTAAAGAAGAAAAAATTTCCTACTCCTGCAAAATACAAAAAGGAATTTGAATGGTTGAAAGAAGTTGATTCACTAGCTTTGGTAAATGCCCAACTAAACTTGCAAACTGCTTATAAAAATTTCTTTAGTGGTCAAAATGACTTCCCGACTTTCAAAAGTAGAAAAGACAGAAAATCTTATACAACGAATGTAGTAAATGGAAATATTATAATGCTCAATGGTCAGATCAAATTACCAAAACTGAAACTGGTACGTATCAAACAACATAGAGAAATACCACCAGACCATATTATCAAATCATGTACTATTTCCAGGACATCTACCGGAAAGTATTATGCGGCCATCTTGACTGAATACGAAAAAGAGGTTGTACAAAAAGAAGTAGAAACAGTTGTTGGATTAGACTTTGCAATGGAAGGATTATACGTCAGTTCTGAGGATGAGAAAGCCAATTATCCTCGCTTCTATCGTCAAATGTTAGACCAATTAGCAAATGCCCAACGAATATTAGCAAGACGTATGAAAGGTTCTATGCGTTGGAATAAGCAACGTATTCGTGTAGCTAAATTACATGAAAAAATAGCGAACCAACGCAAGAATTTCCTTCATCATAAGTCTAAAGAGTTAGCTGCTACCTTTGATGTTGTTGCTATTGAAGACCTCAACATGAAAGGAATGTCGAAAGCACTTAACTTTGGAAAAAGTGTTGCTGACAATGGTTGGGGTATGTTCACTTCTTTTTTAGCCTATAAACTACACGAACAAGGCAAACAGCTTGTAAAAATAGATAAGTGGTTTCCTTCCACTAAGACTTGTAGTAGTTGTGGCAATGTAAAGGATATGCTAATGTCTATTCGTACTTATGAGTGTTCTTGTGGGCTGACAATGGGCCGTGATTATAACGCAGCTATCAATATCAAAAATGAAGCAATACGCTTATTAGCGTTAGCATAAATAGAACCAAAGAACCTTTGGAACAAGGGTGTTAGCTCGGCAGTCTTAGACTAATTCGTTAGCTACTAAAAGTAACGACTAACCGAGAAGCCCCCACTTCAAACAGTCCGCAAGGACGTTAAGTGGCTGGTAGTTCACAAACAGTTGTTTAGTAGTTTATAATGATTTTTTCTTAAAAATAGTTAAAAATATTACAATAATGTAATTTCTTTCCTTATAATAGAGAGTATACTTTTCTATTTTGGGAGGGAGATGAAGGTTTGAAATCCTATATTACCGTTGAAGATATATTGGGCAGGAAGCATTTTGAAAGAGTCCAAGTGATAGCGGGAAAGGGCGGAATTAACCGCTTGGTGAAATGGGTGCATATCGTTGAAGTGACAAATATTCGAAACCTCTTAAAAGGAAATGAACTCATTCTTTCAACAGCCGTAGCTTGGAAAGAGGATAAGGAACGCTTCATTTCTATATTACAACAATTGATTGAGTCTAATGCTTCTGGACTTTGCATCGAAATTGGTACGTATACTTCACAAATTCCTTCAGAGATTATTGAAATTGCTAATCGTAATAAATTCCCTATCATATTATTTCAACAAGAAGTTCCTTTTGTAGAGATAACTCAAGATATTCATACTCTCCTCATTAACAGACAATACGAAATGATTTCCAAACTGGAAAGTTATTCTGAAGTTCTTAATAAAAAATTATTAACTGTTGAACATGTTGATGAAATTCTCACCTTTGTTCAACAATGTTTACAGCTTACCGTATTAATTACGTACAAAAATAAGGAATTTCAATTTTATCCTGTCATGCATGTAAGTGAACAGGATAAAATTTGGAACGTTTTAAGAGATCCTCATTTATCCAACCCTTCTTATTCAATAGCCAGCAATCCGATAAATGTATTAGGTGAAACGTATGCAGATTTGATATTTCTCTCAAATGAAAGAAAGTTAACAGAATATGATCAACTAATTCTTGATCGGACATCAACAGCGCTCGCACAATTCTTCATTCGAGAGCTCTATGTTGTTGAAAAAAGAAAAGTAGAAGAAACTGAATGGATTTATGGATGGTTGGAAGGTGAACAAAATTCAGAAGAGATTTCTGAATATATCTCATTTCACCTTCCTAAAAGCCAACCAAAGGGAGCAACGGTTTGTTTATTTAAAATCCCATGTGTTGAACTGTTCTCGCAAATTGAATTAACATATTTTAAACTATACTTCAGAGCCATACTTGAACAAAGAGGCTTTTCTTTTTTTTCTATTGAGAAGCGGAATACGATTATATTCATCATTCTGAATGAAAGAAGTAATGACACGTGGAAATATCGTATGAAGGAAAGTATTGTACGCGTGATGGATACCGACTTGAAGCTTGGAAAAAATAAAAAGAAGATATTTATCGGAGTAGGAAAATACGTTGAAAAGATGGAAGACATTCATTTGAGCTATAAAACGGCGATTGAAACAATTTCTATTCAAGACCGTCTATCAAATGTACGTGAGGATTATTTCTACGATGATTTACATATCTTTAGATTAATTTCTCTTTTGAATCGTCATACGGATTTAAAAGAAATTGTTTATGAATATTTAGAGCCTGTCATAAACTATGATGAAAAATATAATGGTAATTTAATTGAAACGCTAAAAACGTATTTATCCTGCCAAGGGTCAAAACAGGAAACAGCGAAGAAATTATACATTGTTAGACAAACCCTGTATCACCGTTTACAGAAAATCGAGTCGTTATTAGGGCATGATTTCATGAACTATGAGAAACGTTTGACGATTGAGTTTATGATTATGTCTTATGAATTTTTAAGATCGTCGCAACAGCTGCTGAAAAAAACGAAATAATGACCTAAAACCCTACTTATTGTGAGTAGGGTTTTCATTTTGTCTGACAACTGTAAGTAGGTATTTAACATTATGTCTAATGAATAATGGCCCTTACTACGCAATAATGGATATTATAGAAAAAGTAGAGGAGGAAAGTAATTTATGGCCGTAATTAATCAAGAAACAGCTGTATTAAAAAACTATATAAATGGTGAATGGGTAGGTTCTAAAAGCGTTTATACGCAAGATGTTCCAAACCCAGCAACCGGTGAAATACTTGTAAAGGTGCCTATTTCTTCTACAGAGGATGTGAATGCTGCTGTAGCTGCCGCTAAGGAAGCATTTAAGACGTGGAAGAATGTACCTGTTCCGAAAAGAGCTAGAATTCTATATAAATATCATTATTTACTAATGGAAAATCATGAAGAATTGGCGAAGCTAGTTGTTCAAGAAAATGGAAAAGCCTATAAAGAAGCATATGGAGAAGTTCAACGAGGCATCGAGTGCGTAGAATTTGCTGCAGGTGCTCCTACTCATATGATGGGAGAAACATTATCGAATATCGCCGAGGATATTGATTCTGAAATGTTCCGATTCCCTCTAGGAGTAGTGGGTGGCATCACACCATTTAACTTTCCGATGATGGTTCCTCTTTGGATGTTCCCTTTAGCCGTGGCATGCGGTAATACATTTGTGTTAAAACCTTCTGAACGAACTCCTATTTTAGCTAACAAACTAGTAGAATTATTTACCCAAGCTGGTGCACCAAAAGGTGTTTTAAATGTAGTACATGGAGCACACGATGTTGTGAATGGTCTCGTCAACCATATTGATGTAAAAGCGATCTCATTTGTTGGCTCACAGCCAGTAGCTAAATATGTTTATGAGAAAGCAGCTGCAAATGGGAAGCGTGTTCAAGCATTATCGGGTGCTAAAAATCATCATATTGTGATGCCGGATGCAGATATGGAAAAAGCCGCTACGAATATCATCAGTTCAGCTTTTGGTAGTGCAGGTCAACGTTGTATGGCTTGCAGTGCAGTTGTTGTAGTGGGTAACGGTGATGCATTTGTACAAAAGTTAAAAGAAAAAGCGGATGAGCTTATCATAGGAAACGGGCTTGATGAATCGGTATTATTGACGCCTGTTATTAGAGAATCGCATTTACAGAAAACGTTAGAGTATATTGATAAAGGCATTTCGGAAGGTGCTAGCTTAATAAGAGATGGACGGAAAGAAAAAGATGAATTAACAGAAGGTACTTTCTTAGGAGCGACGATCTTCGACCATGTGAAGCCAGACATGACTATTGCGAAAGAGGAAATTTTCGCACCGGTATTAAGTTTATTACGAGCAAATGACTTAGATGAAGGTTTGGATTATATTCGTAAATCTCGATTTGGAAATGGTGCAACAATCTATACAAAGGATGCAAGAGCTGTAAGGCAATTTAGAGAGGAAGCTGATGCAGGTATGCTTGGCATCAATGTGGGGGTACCAGCAACGATGGCGTTCTTCCCATTCTCTGGTTGGAAAGACTCGTTCTACGGTGACCTTCATGTGAATGGAAAAGACGGTATTAATTTTTATACACGCAAGAAAATGATTACATCACGATTCGATTATTAAGAAAAAATGCCACTAGTAGAAATGGTTCAACATTCACTGCTAGTGGTTTTTTAGAAAGCAGTTAAAAGGAGGGGAACGAAATGAGTAAAGTACGAGAAGAAATAGATTTATTGGCGAAAGATAAAGAGTATGTATGGCATGGGATGAAGCCGTTTAATCCTGATTCTACCTTGCTTATTGATGAGGCGAGAGGTTCAACCATTATCGATCATCTAGGGAATAAATATGTTGATGCAATGGCTGGATTATGGTGTGTAAATATTGGTTATGGTAGGTCAGAGCTTGCTAAAGCAGCCTACGAACAATTGAAAAAAATGGCTTATTTTCCGATGACGCAAAGCCACGCACCAGCGATTAAACTGGCGGAGAAACTAAATGAGATGTTAAAGGGAGAATATGTGATTTTCTTTTCAAATAGTGGTTCTGAAGCAAATGAAGCAGCTTTTAAAATGGTGCGTCAATACCATCAGCAAAGAGGGAACAATAGTCGATACAAGTTTATCTCAAGATATAGAGCTTATCATGGAAATACAATGGGAGCTCTTGCTGCGACTGGACAATCTGAACGGAAAATTAAGTATGAGCCATTTGCACCAGGATTTATTCACGTATCTCCACCGGACCAATATCGACTGCATGAAGATGATCAGACAAAGCCTAGTGAATTACATTCCGTTCAAGATATTGACCGCGTGATGACATGGGAAATGAGCGAAACGATAGCTGGTGTCATCATGGAGCCAATCATAACGGGAGGTGGTGTTTTAGTTCCTCCAGAAGGATATATGAAAGGTGTAAAAGAAGTTTGTGAAAAGCATGGTGCGTTGCTAATTGTGGATGAAGTAATATGTGGTTTTGGTCGTACGGGCGAGCCTTTTGGCTTTATGAATTATGGTGTAAAGCCGGATATCATTACAATGGCGAAAGGAATAACAAGTGCGTATTTACCACTCTCTGCTACAGCAGTGAAGAAAGAAGTGTATGAGGCATTCAAAGGAACAGAGGAATATGATTATTTCCGTCATGTTAATACGTTCGGCGGAAACCCAGCCGCTTGTGCTCTTGCATTGAAGAACATTGAAATTATGGAAAACGAGCAGCTTTTTGAAAGATCGAAACGAGTGGGAGTAGAGTTGAAGCAACGATTAACTTCTATTTTAAAAGGAAGTCAATATGTTGGTGACGTTCGTGGGAAAGGTTTGCTAATAGGAATTGAACTTGTTCATAATAAGAAAACGAAAGAACCGCTTGATGTTAAGCTCGTGAATAAGGTTATTGGCAGCTGCAAGCAAAAAGGATTGATTATTGGAAAGAACGGAGCGACAGTAGCAGGTTATAACAATGTATTGACGCTAGCTCCACCATTAAGTATTACAGAGGAAGAATTAGATTTCATAATAAAGGTTTTAACGGAAGAAATCCTAGCTTTATAATGCCAGCACATTTCGCTTAAGTAGCGACGATATAAAGTATTATCTATAGAAAAGAAGGGATAACGCTAAAGAATCTATGTTTTTCTTTGGTGTTATCCCTTTTGTGTTGCAGAAAAATTTCTATCATTCTTTCGGTTAAAAATGGTAATAAAATTAATCCGATAGTTTTGAACGGAGATTAATAGGGTAGATGATGAATTAATAACATACCTAAGTTGCTAAATTATCCAACTAGGTTTTTGACACAAGGGGGAAATAGAATGCTGAAATTCGAAGATGTATCCAAAGTATATAGTGGAGGTAAGCGAGCTGTAGACCATATTAGTTTTCACATAAAAAAAGGAGAATTCGTTGTGTTCATTGGTCCTAGTGGTTGTGGGAAAACAACGACAATGAAAATGATTAATCGACTTATTAAACCTACTGAGGGCAAGATTTTCATTAATGGTGAAGATGTTATGAAGAAAGATGTTGTTAAATTAAGACGCTCCATTGGTTATGTAATTCAACAAATTGGTTTGTTTCCTCATATGACTATTCGTGAAAATATTGCATTAGTACCTAAGCTTTTGAAATGGCCTGAAACGAAACGAGTAGCGCGAGCTGAAGAATTGTTGCAGCTTGTGAACATGCCTGAAGAATATTTAGATCGCTATCCTTTCGAATTAAGTGGTGGGCAACAACAGCGTATTGGGGTTTTACGTGCACTTGCTGCTGAGCCGCCGCTTATTTTAATGGACGAACCATTTGGAGCACTTGATCCGATTACGAGAGATTCCTTACAAATCGAGTTTAAAAACTTACAAAAAAGATTAGGGAAAACAATTGTATTCGTTACCCATGATATTGATGAAGCAATTAAGCTTGCGGATCGAATCTTTATTTTACGAGATGGGAAAATTGTTCAACAAGGTACGCCGAATGAAATATTATTGCATCCGGCAAATGAGTTTGTTGAGGATTTCATAGGAAAAGAGCGTCTTAATCAAGCTAAGCAGAATATTCAAACTGTGGGACAAATCATGTTAAATGATCCTGTTACGATTAATAACAATGCGTTATTATCTGACGCTATTCGTTTAATGAGGAAACGTCGAGTCGATTCATTGCTAATTGTGGACTCTAATAAAGTTCTTGTCGGTTATTTAAGTGTTGAAATCATTGAACGAGAACGTCATTTAGAGAAAGTGGTATGTGAAGTAATGAATACAGAAATAGATGCTGCATATGAAGATACGCTCCTACGAGATGCAACTCGTCAAATCTCGATACGTAATCTCAAGTATTTACCTGTCGTCGATCACGAAAACCACTTAAAGGGTATCTTAACAAGAACGAATCTTGTTGATGCCATTTATGAATCTATTTGGGGCAATGAAGATGATCAAGAGAATATACAGTAAGGAGAGAGTAAAATGAATGCGATAATGGATTTTTTCTCGGAATATGGTGGTCAGTTAGTCGTTAAAACCGGTGAGCATTTATTTATATCCTTTACTGCATTAGTACTAGGAATTATTGTCGCTGTCCCATTAGGTATTTGGTTAGCTAATAGAAAGAAGATTGCTAGCTTTGTCATAGGGATTGCTAGTATTGTTCAAACATTTCCTAGCTTAGCAATCTTAGCGTTCTTTATTCCTTTACTTGGTATAGGTAAAATACCTGCGATTGTAGCGTTGTTTTGCTATTCGGTTTTACCCATCTTACGCAATACATATATCGGTGTTAAAGAAGTAAATAAAGATTTAATTGAAGCGGCTCGTGGAATGGGGATGAGCCAATTTGAACGAACTTTCCAAGTGGAATTTCCACTTGCAATTCCCGTTATTATGGCTGGCATTCGTGTGGCAGGTGTGTATTTAATTGGTTGGGCTACTTTAGCTTCCTTTATTGGTGGAGGTGGACTGGGAGACTTTATCTTTGATGGATTAAACTTATTCCGCCCTGATTTAGTACTTGGAGGAGCGATTCCTGTAACTCTCCTAGCACTAGTTCTCGATTTATTACTTACTCGAGTTGAAAATATCGTTACACCAAAAGGGATTCGTAAGCAAAGAGAAATGGTGTAATAGAAAAGGAGTCATGAAAATGTGGAATAAAACAAGGAAATTGTTTCTCGCTATGTTGTGTGTATTAGTTATTAGCGGTTGTTCATTACCTGGTTTAGGTGGAAGCAGTAAAGATGCGATTCGCGTATCAACCATTACTACAACAGAGAGTTCTATTTTAGGTAATATCATTAAATTGATGATTGAGAAGAAGACGGATTTAAAGGTTGAATTAGTAGAAAATCTTGGATCATCAATTGTACAACACCAAGCTTTAACAGATGGACAAGTCGATATTAGTGCTGCGCGATATACAGGCACAGACTTATCAGGAGCGCTTGGCATGGAACCTATAAAAGATCCTGATCAAGCATTAGCCACTGTACAAAAAGAATTTAAAGAACGCTTTAATCAAAAGTGGTATGACTCTTATGGATTCGCTAATACATATGCTTACACTGTTACGCAAGAATTAGCAGAAAAGGAGAACTTAGAAACCGTTTCGGATTTACAAAAAATAGCTGGTGATTTAAAGCTAGGTGTAGATAATTCTTGGCTCAATAGAAAAGGTGATGGTTATCCAGCGTTTGTGAAGGAATATGGCTTTGAGTTTGGCCAAGCCTTTCCGATGCAATTAGGTTTAGTGTACCAAGCAGTTAAAAGTGGAAAAATGGATGTTGTACTTGCTTACAGCACGGACGGTCGCTTAAAAGCATTTAATCTTAAAACGTTAAAAGATGATAAACAATTCTTTCCTCCATACGAATGTTCACCTGTAATACGTGAGGATGTCTTAAAGAAACATCCAGAATTGGACGAAATACTACAATCGCTCGTTGGAAAGATTGATGACAAGACAATGACTGAGCTTAATTATCAAGCTGACGTTATGAAGAAAGAGCCAGCAACAGTTGCGAAAGAATTTTTAGAAAAGAACAATTACTTTGAATAACAATTAGGGGGTGCTAATGTGGATACTTTACAGGAGTTGTTTGTGTACTATACTCAAAACTCAGAATATGTTTTTGATCAGTTTTTAAAACATTTCCTTATGTCTGCTTATGGGGTGATCTTTGCGGCAATCATCGGGATTCCAGTCGGTATTCTTATTGCACGTTATCGAAAGTTAAGTACGTGGGTGTTGTCATTAGCGAATATTATACAAACTATTCCTGCTCTTGCTATGCTGGCTGTGCTTATGCTGGTTATGGGTTTAGGGGCTAATACGGTCGTAATGAGCTTATTCTTATATTCTTTATTACCAATCATTAAGAATACTTATACAGGAATTAATGGAGTAGAAAAACCTGTACTTGAATCGGGCAGAGCGATGGGAATGACAAGATTTCAATTGTTGTTTATGGTTGAAATTCCATTATCGATCTCTGTTGTAATGGCTGGGCTACGTAATGCATTAGTCATTGCTATTGGAGTTGCTACAATTGGTTCCTTTATCGGTGGTGGAGGTCTTGGAGATATTATTATTCGCGGTACTAACGTGACGGATGGTGGAGCAATTATATTAGCTGGAGCAATTCCAACAGCACTGATGGCTGTGCTTGCTGATATCTTAATGGGTTGGTTGGAGAGAAGTTTATCACCAACTAATAATAAAAAGTTACAAAAGAACCATTTAAAAACGACGTAGTAATTATATATAGAAGAAACTTTTCATCTTAGGGTTTATATTTAACTAAAGCTGGATAAAGGATACAGTGATAGGGAAGATTAAAGAGAGTAATTATGTTGATAACAATGTTATTCTCATTTGTTGTGTTTATTATGAGAATATAAATGAGAAAAGGAGAACGATTAGTTGAGGCTTAAAGGGTTATTATAGGGGAACGTATTCTCGGTTATATCATACGGAAAGTGAATTTAATAACGTTTTATGTCTTTGTGTTATTTTTATGGATAAAAAAACCAATAATGTGTCAAATTTGTGAAAGTAATAATTATTATAATCTAGCTGTTGACTAATTGTTTATTAATAATTATTATAAAGAAAGGATAAATACAAATTAACTTCTAGGAGGAAATATATAATGTCATTAATCAATAAAAAAGTTGAAGATTTCAAAGTTCAAGCATACCATGCAGGTGAATTCAAAGAGGTATCATTAGAAGATGTAAAAGGTAAATGGTCTGTATTCTTCTTCTATCCAGCAGATTTCTCATTTGTTTGCCCAACAGAATTAGCTGATATTCAAGATAACTATGAAACATTCAAAGATATGAACTGTGAAGTTTACTCAGTTTCTACTGATACTCATTTTGTACACAAAGGTTGGGCTGATGCTACTGATACAATCGGTAAAATCCAATACCCAATGCTTGCTGACCCAGGTCAAACTCTTTCAAAACAATTTGGTGTTTTAGTTGAAGAAGATGGAGTAGCATTACGTGGAACTTTCATCGTAAACCCTGAAGGAGAAATCAAAGCTTACGAAATCAACGATCTTGGAATCGGACGTAACGCTGAAGAATTAGTACGTAAAGTACAAGCTGCTCAATTCGTTGCAGAGCATGGAGATAAAGTTTGCCCAGCAAAATGGACTCCAGGTGAAGAAACTCTTGAGCCAAGCTTAGACTTAGTAGGTAAAATCTAATTAGTCTATCGTGATTTTTAAATAAAAAACCGTCCTATGAATAGCCTCAGGATTTTCATAGGACGGTAAAACAATAACAGAAGAGGCACTTACCGTTAATAAGTGCCTCTTGTACATTCAAAAATATTGATAAAACGTATTATACAACAAGGAGACCCATTATGACAAACATTTATGACTTAATTATTATCGGCGGTGGTCCTGCAGGTCTTTCAGCGGGTGTCTATGCAGGTCGTGCGAAACTAAAAACGATTATTATTGAAAAAGGTAATGCAGGTGGTCAGGCTGCAACTACTTCTGAAATTGTAAACTATCCTGGTATTCGTAAAACATCAGGTCCAGACTTAATACAAGAAATGAAACTACAAAACGAAGATTTCGGTGTAGAGTTTGTTAAAACAGACGTAACAGACGTTGACTTCTCAGGAGAAGTCAAAATCGTTAAAACAATTAACGGTGAATTTAAAACTCGTTCAGTGATCATTGCAACTGGTGCATCTCCAAGAAAACTTGGATTCCCAGGTGAAGCAGAATTTACAGGACGTGGAGTAGCGTACTGTTCGACATGTGATGGAGAATTCTTCGAAGGCTTAGAAGTATTCGTTATCGGTGCAGGTTTTGCTGCAGCTGAAGAAGCAATCTTCTTAACTCGTTTCGCTACAAAAGTTACAATTATTGCTCGTGAACCTGAATTTACATGCCCTCCAACGATCGCTGATAAAGTATTTGCTAACGATAAGATTGAAGTGAAATTCAACACTGAAATGTTAGGCGTATACGGTGATGGTATGATTCAACGTGCACGTTTCATTAATAACGAAACAAAAGAAGAATGGGAATATGAAGCTAAAGAAGAAGATGGTACATTTGGTGTATTCGTATTCGTTGGTTACCAACCTCAAACGGAAGTTTTCAAAGGTCATATAGAGATGGACCGTTTCGGCTACATTTTAACAGATGATAATATGAAAACAAATATTCCAGGTGTTTATGCCGCTGGTGACTTACGTCCAAAATCATTACGTCAAATCGTTACAGCTGTTGCTGATGGTGCAATTGCTGGAACTGATGCTCAAAAATATGTAGCAGAAGAAAAAGACCGTCTTGGTATTGTTGACGAGCCAGAGGAAGAAAAACCAGCTAAGAAAGAAGAAACAGCAGCTGCTTCTTCAAAAGAAGGTAAAAGTTCTTTATTAAGCGATGCAATGCGTGGCCAACTAAAAGGCATCTTCGCTAAAATAGAAAGCGATGTTACATTAGTATCGATCGTTGATGAAAGCATGCCTAAATCTGTAGAACTACGTGACTTCTTATTAGATGTTGCGGAATTAGGTGATAAGCTTCACCTTGAGCTATACAATAAAGGTGAAAATCCAGAAATGGAAACAAAAATCCATGCTGACAAGTACCCAGTTGTTTCTCTATTAAATGCAAATGGTGAATATAGTGGTGTGAAATATCACGGTGTGCCAGGTGGACATGAGCTTAACTCATTTATTCTGGCAATCTACAATCTTGCAGGCCCAGGACAAGCATTAGATGCAAGTATTTTAGATACTATTAAGTCCATTAATAAGAAAGCAAACATTAAAGTAATGGTTTCCCTTGCATGTCACTACTGCCCAGACGTAGTTGTTGGAGCACAGCGTATCGCAATCGAAAACCCTAATATTGAAGCGGAGATGGTTGATATTAGCCAATTCCAAGACATCAAAAAAGAATATAAAGTAATGAGCGTTCCAGCGATGATTATTAATGATGAACAAGTAGTGTTCGGCGCTAAGAAAATCGATGAGATTGCTGCTTTATTAGTATAATTTGTAAAGACAAGGCATTTAATGCTTTGTCTTTTTTTTCTAATAGATGTTAGGTTTACTTCAAGATCAAATCATAATACAATAAATTGATAACTTTAGGGGCGAATAAGATTTATATTCGCCCCGTTTTCTATTGTTAGTAATGAGAATTTAAAACAAATGAATCATCATAAACTGTTGTGATAAATATCAGATATTTCTGTAGAGAATGAATTATCTTTTATATTGTTATTATTATATAATAATAAAGGTAATTATTTTTCCCGTTCAAACTGGCGCT
>NZ_JBALMO010000104.1:36272-53027 GCF_036963345.1 Bacillus sp. JJ722 | reverse complement strand
GTGGGGGATGGATGAAAACCCACATCAATTAAAGTTTCACTTTATTTTTTTGTAACATTGGTGTGATATTTTAATTGTAGAATGCTAAAGGAATATTGTAATAGATTAATTGAAGATAATGGGAGAGGCGTTTTAAATGAAAGTATTGAAAGTTGTTTTGGTACTATTTCTAGCCTGTGCTGTCCTAATAGTATGGAAATTATGGAGTAGCGACAGCATTACAATTGCTCAAGATGAAATGAAGAAATTTGTAGCTATTGTAGATGAGGTAAGTGTAGGGAAAATACAAGTGAATTGGAAAAATGTAGCGGCTGTTTCTGCTACGCAAAACAGTGGTGATTTAAATACAGTATCAGATGAAAAGATTAAAGAAGTGACGAATTTATTTATTGAAAAGAAAGGCAATCAATATAAATTACGAACAATGGATGAAGTTTCTGCTATGCTAGATTTTAATACTCGTCAGCAAAATAAAGCGGAGCAATACAGTGAATATTTACATGATGAAGTCGTGTATTCGCACAAACAAAATGAAGAATTAAATAAAAATTTTATATCCAGCATTAAAGATGCTGCTGTTGATAACTATACTAAATATGGTGTATTACCATCAATTACGATTTCACAAGCCATTTTAGAATCGGATTGGGGACGCTCTGAATTGGCGGCAGATTATAATAATTTGTTTGGGATAAAAGATCACACAAAGTGGGAAGGCGAGACGGCCAATTTAAATACAACAGAATTTTATGACAAGCGTATTCAAGCAAATTTCCGAGCATATGATTCAGTTGCACAATCTGTGGATGATCATGGTTTGTTTTTAAAAGAAAATCCACGATACGCAAAGAATGGTCTATTCTCTTCCAAAACGTATATAGAACAAGCAAAAGCGTTAGAAAATGCGGGGTATAGTACGGCAGTAGATGAAAATGGTAATAAAATGTATAGTCGACTTTTAATTCAACTTATTCAGCAGTATGAACTACAATTAATCGATAGTGCTGTTTATCAACAGTAAGCCTAATAAAGAAAAATGCCCCGAATTTTTTCGGGGCATGTATTTAATGGCAAGCAAATGCTTCTTCTTGTTTTGGCATTAGCTCGATTTCAAATCCTAAATCTTCTAACATTTTATGATCTTGGTTTTCTTCTTGTCCTTCGGTTGTTAAATAATTTCCTAAGAAGATACTATTAGCGATATATAATCCGAATGGTTGAAGGCTGCCTAGATTTACTTCACGTCCACCAGATATGCGAATTTCTTTTGTTGGGTTAATATAACGGAATAATGCTAGTACTTTTAGGCAATAACGTGGATTAAGCTCATGTGTTCCTTCCAATTTGGTACCTTTAATAGCATGTAGGAAGTTTACAGGAATCGAATCTGCATCCAATTGATAAAGTGCACGCGCAATTTCAATAACATCATTCTTCGTTTCTTTCATGCCAATAATGGCGCCGGAGCAAGGTGAAATACCATGTTTTTTAACTGTTTCAACAGTATTAATACGGTCTTCATATGTATGAGTAGTCGTTATATATGAATGGTGTTTCTCAGATGTATTTAAATTATGGTTGTAGCGATCAACGCCAGCTTCTTTTAATTGAGCAGCTTGTTCTTCTTTTAGGAGACCTAAGCATGCACATACTTTCAATCCATATTTTTCTTTTATTTCTTCTACAGCTTCGCTCACTACACCGACATCTTTTCTCGTTGGTCCACGTCCGCTTGCTACAATACAATATGTTCCTACTTTGTTTTCAAAAGCACGTTTTGCACCTTCTAATATTTCTTCTTTTGAAAGAAAAGGATACTTTTCAATTGGGGCACTAGATTTAGAAGATTGAGAGCAATACCCACAATCTTCGGGACAATAACCGCTTTTTGCGTTAATGATCATATTTAATTTCACTTTCTTGCCGTAATAATGTTTACGAATATGGAAAGCACCATGTATTAACTGTAATAAGTCATCGTCGTCACAATTTAAAATATTTAATGCTTCTTGATCTGTAATAACTTTTCCATCAATTACTTCTTGAGCTAACTGTAACCAATTCATATTGATTTCTCCCCTTGAATAGTGATGATATTCTTATTGAATGCTTTATACAATCTGGCCACTAAAATTCCGGCAACCGCCGCTATGATTAAATCTCCGGCTATACTGTTGACAAAGCCGATCATAAGTACATATGGCCATCCATGTGGTATATCCATCCATGTATTAAAAGCTAAATAAATATATGGGACTCCGAATAGATAAACAACTATAACTCCCACTATATTGGCGATAATGAAATGTTTTATTTGTGGATTAGGAATTCTTTCAATAATCCATCCAACTACATATGCAGCAAGTATAAAACCAATTAAATAGCCAAATGTTGGCTGTAATACATAACCGATTCCGGCACCTTGTGTAAATACAGGTAACCCGGCTAAACCAATTCCTACATATACGAGTTGGCTTTGAAGGCCTCTTTTGCTTCCTAATAGACAACCCGATAAAAAAACAAATAATATTTGTAAAGTAAATGGTACATAAGGTAATGGGATTTTGATAAAAGCGCCAATAGCTGTTAATGCTGCAAATAAGGCGACTGCTGCTAATGAAACGGTTGAAGTTCTTTTAATTTTCATTCACCTCCTACATGCAATAGGTGGTGTTTAAAATATTGATCGATTGCTTCATTGGCCGTCATGATCATCCAATGAATTTCTTCTTCTGTGATGATATAAGGTGGCATAAAATACAGAACATTTCCAAGTGGTCTTAACAGAAGGCCTTTCTCTAATGCGATTTTATAAATGTTATAGCCAACTCGTGAATTGCTTGGAAAGGATTCTTTCGTTTCTTTATTGCTGACTAATTCGATTGCACCAACCATGCCTAGTTGTCTATATTCACCTACATAGCTTTTCGATGAAAATATTTCAGTGGCAAGTGTACGCATATATGTACTTTTCTTTTTGTTTTTTTCAATATAGTCTTCGTCTTCGAAGATTTGTAATACTTCAAGAGCTACTCGGCATGCTAATGTGTTTCCGGTATAACTATGTGAATGTAAGAAAGCTTTCATACTAGCGTAATCATCGTAGAATGCATTATAAATACAATCTGTTGTTAAGACGACTGATAAAGGTAAAAAGCCCCCAGTTAAGCCTTTGGACAAACACATAAAGTCGGGAGTAATATCGGCTTGTTCACAAGCAAATAAGGTACCAGTACGTCCGAAACCTACAGCGATTTCGTCAGCAATTAAGTGAACATCATATTGCTCACATAGTTTTTTTAATTTCTTTAAGTAGGAAGGTGGATACATCTTCATTCCTGCGGCTGCTTGAATTAAAGGCTCAACAATGATGGCAGTCAATTCTTCGTGATGCTCCTTTAGTTGTTCTTCGACAAATGAAATACAAGGTGTATGGCATGATGTAGGAGTTTCACTAAACGAACAACGAAAACAATCAGGTCCTTGTGCTCGAACTGTATTTAACAACAAAGGTTGATAAATTTCATTGTATAAATCTACTCCACCGACAGATAATGCTCCTAATGTTTCCCCGTGATAGGCATCAGTTAACGCCATAAAGCGTTTTTTATTTGGTTTGTTTGTCTGCATATGATATTGGAAACTCATTTTGAGCGCGATTTCAATCGCGGATGAACCATTATCAGCAAAGAAAACTTTGTTTAGTCCCGGTGGTGTTAATCGAGTTAGTTTTTCAGCAAGTTTAATGGCTGGTTCATGTGTGAAGTTTGCAAAAATTACATGTTCTAATTGAGAAGCTTGATCTGCTAAGGCTTTACTAATTCGTTTATTTGCATGTCCAAATAAATTTACCCACCAAGAAGATACAGCATCTACATATTGTTTTCCGTTTTCATCGTATAGATAAATTCCGTCTCCATTTTTAATAACGATAGGTGGAAATTGCTCATAATCCTTCATTTGAGAACATGGGTGCCAAATATGCTTTAAATCTAGAGTTTGTAAATTCGATAGGGTAGCGTTCATTTCGACGAAATCCTTTCGTAAAATTCAGTATTTTCTGCCCGGAGTTGTTTTAAATCATCGACACTTTCTAATTTCGGAACAATTAATGACGGCATTGAGATAATTTGTGTTATGGTTTCGATATTATTCTTTTCAATATTTGTGCCCTCATATCCATTAAACACTAAGCCTAGGAGTGGAATATTATTCGTTTTTAGAGCTTCTACTGAAAGCAAAGTGTGATTAATAGTACCAAGTCCTGTACGGGTTACTAGAACTACAGGTAGGCCTGACTGTTTGATTAAATGAATGAATTGATAGTTGCGCTGATCATCTAAAGGTACAAACAATCCACCTGCACCTTCACATATGACATAATCATAGAGTGTTTGCAGCTCTTCAATTTTTTTCAATATGATACTTTCTTCAATCATTTTTCCTTCCAGCTTAGCCGCATAATGAGGAGATGCTGCTTCCTTGAACGAATAACTATTTAAATGTTCTTCAGTCAATGATACAGAGCTATAACTTTTATAAAATTCTGTGTCACCATAAAATTGTTTGTTGTTTTCTGCAATTAATCCAGTTTGGATTGGCTTATAAGGTAAAACAGATTTGCTGCTTGATTGGAAAAAGCGCATAAGATGTGCTGTCACGAAAGTTTTTCCGATATCGGTATCTGTCCCCACGATCCAAAAAGCATGTGCCAAAACATCCCCTCCATTTGTGTTAACTTTATATGAAAAAAGTTAACATATTTATTGTGGATTGTAAATATTTTTGGAATTACTGTTTTTGAAAGCGAAATGAAGAGAAAAATGAAATGTTCCTAGAATGTTAATGCTTATTATTTCGTATAAACAGAATGAACTATGGAGAAATTATATTAGGATAGTGAATAATAGTGAACAATCATGAGAAGGAAAAGATGAATATTATTTATATTCGTAATAATGTAAGTTATTATCATTCGTTCACAAAACGTTCATAAAATGTTCACATTAAAGTTGTAACCGTTTTCTGATTTATTGTGATATAGTAATAATCGTTAAGTTAACCGTTTAACCAAAATGACGGTTAACAGTTAACTAAATTGGTTTGAAAGGATGAACTTATATATGTTTAAGTATCTTCAACGTATTGGTAAAGCGATTATGTTACCGATCGCTGCTTTACCGATCGCAGGTATTTTACTAGGCATTGGTGGTGCTTTACTAGGTATTGCTAGTTTAGATAATGCACCCTCTATTTATGGTCCATTAATCTCTTTTGTAAATATTGATTTTGTAAACGGGATTTTAAATATTATGAAGGGTGTCGGAGATATTGTTTTCGGAAACCTTCCTATCCTGTTCGCAATTGGTGTAGCGGTAGGACTAGCTAAGGAAGATAAAGGTACAGCTGCTTTGGCTTCTGTATTTGGTTTCCTTATTATGCACCAAGTAATTTCAACAATGTTAACACTTGGTTATACAAGACTTGGTGTTGTTACTCCAGATAATGTTGGCGAGTATGGTACATACGTAACAACAACGGTTGGTATCTTTACTCTTAACATGTCAGTATTTGGTGGTATTATCACAGGTATGGTTACAAGTGTGCTTCATAATCGCTATTATAATATTACATTCAATCCGATGTTCTCATTCTTTGCGGGATCTCGTTTTGTTCCAATTATCACAGCGATAGTAATGGCTTTCGTTGGGGCGATTCTTGGTTTCTTATGGCCGTTTGTTCAAGACGGAATTGCAGCATTAGCAAACTTAGTTAACGCTTCAGGTGCTGCTGGAACATTCTTCTATGGATTAATTGAACGTTCATTAATTCCATTTGGTTTACATCACGTGTTCTATACACCTTTCTGGTTCTCTTCTTTAGTACAAGCAGAAGTAATCATCAATGGTGTACCAACAGTAATTGATGGAGCGAATACTGCTTACTTTGCTCAATTAGGTTCAATGAAAGATTTAGTAGGTGCATCTCCTGAAACAATGGATGCAATTGTAAATGGTACAACTCGTTTCATGGCTGGTAAATTCCCATTCATGATGTTTGGTCTAGCTGGGGCAGCGCTTGCTATGTACAAAACAGCTAAACCAAGTAAGAAAGCTGTGGTTGGTTCATTATTAGCTTCAGCAGCTGGAACAGCAGCGTTAACAGGTATTACAGAACCACTAGAATTTACATTCTTGTTCGTAGCTCCATGGTTATATGTAATTCATGCGATCTTAGCTGGTTTCTCATTCATGTTAATGGATATCTTTAATGTATTTATTGGTATGACATTCTCAGGTGGTATTATTGACTTCACATTATTCGGTTTACTTCCTGCGGGTGCTGGTGTTCCAACTAACTGGTTATATGTAATTGGTGTAGGTGTTGTTTACTTTGCGCTGTACTACTTCATTTTCAAATTCGTGATTACTAAACTCGACTTGAAAACACCAGGTCGTGAAGATGAAGACGAAGAAACAAAACTTTTTTCAAAAGCTGATTTCCAAGGTAAAGACGGTGCAACTGCACCAACAACTGCTAAAGCTGGTGGAAACGATGAGCTTCGCGAAATTGCTCCGAAAGTATTAGAAGCATTAGGCGGAAGCGACAATATCGAAAATATTGATGCTTGTATTACTCGTCTACGTGTAGAAGTAAAAGACGCGAAAGTCGTTGATAAAACTGAACTGAAAAAACTAGGAGCATCAGGTGTACTAGAAATTTCAGGTGGTGTACAAGCGATTTTCGGTGGAAAATCAGACACATTGAAAAACTATATTAAAGAAATTATGTAAGTGTTTGATGCTTAGTTATGTAAGCAGCACTACTAATTGTTTTTGGGAGAATGAGCAAGCATAGTCTTGCTCATTTTCTATTTACAAAAAGGGAATATTACATGACAATGGTAGTAGTATTGACTTTGGAGGAAGTACAATTGAAAGATCGAAAAGTCACCATCAAAGATGTTGCTCAAAAAGCAAACGTATCGAAGGCTACCGTTTCATATGTTTTGAATGGTGTAGATAAAGTGTCAGAAGAAACGAAGCAACGAGTGTTAGATGTCATTAAGGAATTAGGTTATACACCGAATTCCACGGCGAGAGAATTAGCAAAAAATAACCAAGACCAGTCCGACGACTATAACGCATTTTTGGAAGGACAACCATTCTATAAAGAGTTTATGGATTCTTTTATTAAAGCTAAAGTAGGGAAAGTACCAAAAGAAACAAAAAGCAAATTAATAAGCACTATTGCTGAACGAGGTTATTTACCAAGTGGATTTCTAGAGCAATTAATGAAAAGATCAAAAACAACCATTGCTGTGTTCATGGAAATGGAACGTGATTTTAAACATACGTTACTAGAAATGAATCCTTTCTATCAACAATTTATCAGTAGTGTAGAGCACACCGCTAAAGAAAATCATCTTACTGTGCAAATCTTTAACTCCAATGATACAGATTCTTATGAATCAATAAGGGAACCGTCCTATTTAGGTGTTATTGTTGTTGGAAAGCTTCCTATCCATTTATCGAATGTATTGAAAAAACTAAAAATACCAATTGTCATTATCGATGAATATGAATTTCACTCTAACTTCGTAACACTTACATCTGAAGATCAAAAAGGTGCTTTTGAAAGCATTGAATATTTAATTTTAAAAGGGCATAATAAGATCGCTTTTGTAGGATGTAAAAATGACAGAGGAAACTTTATTGAGCATCGAATTGCAGGTTATAAGGAAGCTTTACAATCTTATGGACTAACATATAAGGCGCAGGATGTGTACTTATCGGAAGTAAACTATAGCTATGAGGAAGGTATTCGAATAGCTCAAAAAATTGCTGCAAGTCATCATAAATATGACGCTGTATTTTGTACATCAGATATAATGGCCATCGGATTAATGAAAGGATTTATGAAGGCGGGATTTAAAGTCCCTGATGATATTTCCATCATGGGTTTTGATAATATTCAATTTAGCAAGTATAGTAATCCAGAATTGACGACTGTTGATCAAAATATCTTTCTGAAAGGTGAAACGGCTGTCACCATTGTTATCCGAAAAGCTAAAGGTGAACCGGTTAAAAGAGAATACATGCTACCTGTTTCCATCGTCGAAAGGGAATCAGTCTGCAAGCGTAATTAAAAAGGGAAGCTACGACTATTGTGTGGCTTCCTTTTGCGTTGTGGGTAAAGGTGCGTGAAAGTTCTTCTTGTTTTAGGCATTTGTTTAACAAAATGTATAGTTCTTTCATCTAATATAGAGAATCTATTTAAGGAGAGAATTATATGGCTTATACAAATTGCTATTGTGATTGTGATGATTGTATTTGTTCATCGTATAAATCGAAAAAGAAGATGAAATATATCACGCTAAGTGAAGTAGAAGATAAGTGTGAATGTGAGGAGGGAGCATCAGGCTCTTTATTCAATCCAGCTCCACCATCTGCGACAACACCTATTGTAGCTGGAACATTTCCTACAAATTTCCCTGTGCAAAAAGTAGACTTTACAACATGTGGTAAGTATTGTGCTACTGTTCCTAATCCATTTAATAATTCAATCAAAATTTTACAATCAGGGCTGTATACGATATCTTACGCTGTCACTGTTGCCCAAGTTTTCAGTGTAGAAACAGATACAAGTCATATTATTGTGGGTCTTTATGTAAATGATGTGTTTGATTATAGTTCTGGAGTGACTTACAGAGCCAAAGGAACAGCTGAAGAAGTAATCATTCCATCTTCGTTAAATGTTACGTATCAGCGTCCATTGCAAGCTGGAGATATTGTTCAAGTAGGTTTTTATGAGGCGGTCTTTTCAGCGCCAACCGCATCTGCTCAATATGGAAATGCTTCTTTGATTGTAAAGCAGGATTTTAATGCTGATTTTGAATAAAAGTAAGAATTGAAATGAAAGTGAGAAGAAACTAAACACTACTAGTTTCTATATGTATATGGAAATTAAGGAGTAGCAGGACTGGAGGAAGGAGTCATCACTTCCTTTTTTATTTTATTGTAATTAGGGTGTTTTTTGTAGTTAAGTTTGCATTTTTATCTAATTACATAGGGTTTTATATAGTTAGAGATGATATTTCTAGGATTATTCCTATTTTTAATCTAGAGATCTTTAATAAACTTATAATTCTAACAAATCGGTTTTACAAGCTAATTTAATTAGTATATAATTTTACTTATGTTTTAATGGGAACATTAATTTACTAATACAAAACATTATTATAGATAGCAAGGGGAACATGAGATATGAGTAACCGTGAAATGTCTCTTAAAGAACGGAACATCGTGTTTATAGGATTCATGGGAGTAGGGAAGACAACAATTGGAGAACTAGTTGCCAAGAAGCTGTATCGAGATTTTATTGATATTGATGCGGAAATTGAAGCAGAATATGGCATGCCGGTTACTGAAATCTTTAAGTCGATTGGTGAAAAGGCTTTTCGTGAAAAAGAAAAGAATGTCATTACAGATATGTGCAACAAGAAGCTTAAGATTATTTCTTTAGGTGGCGGAGCATTTATGCAAGAAGAAATAAGACAAGTTTGCTTAGAGAAATGCATTGTCCTTTTCTTAGATTTATCTTGGGAATCATGGAAAGAAAGAATAAGCTTGATTATTGATAGTCGACCTGTTCTTCAAGGTAGAACGATTGAACAGATAGAAGAGTTATTTAATGAAAGACAAGAAATATATTCTCACCATCATTCCAGAATTACAACCGATCATCAAGATATTGAAGAAGTTGCAGATTATATTGTAAGCTCATTAAAGCTTGCTTGGAATTTGTATGAATAATATCACAATATTAATGAGAAATGTGAGGAAGTAAATGCTTGTACTTTATAAGTACGACTATTTACTTCTTTTTTAATTAGCGAAAGGGCGGCGGATAATGAATACACTTACTATAAAACATGTCAAGATTGGGGAAGGGACTCCGAAAGTCATCGTACCATTAGTCGGTAAAACGGAAGAAGCAATACTGCAAGAGGCTGAATCAGTAAAGGCACTTGCAGCGGATGTAGTAGAGTGGCGAGTAGATTGTTATGAAAATGTAGGGGATATAAAGGCTGTTTCAGAATTGCTATTAAAGATAAGAGCAGTTTTCGTTGATGAATTATTATTGTTTACTTTTAGAAGTCATAAAGAAGGTGGGGATAAAGAGATCAGTGATATGTACTACTTGGAACTGAATAAAGCAGCAATTCTTACTAAAAACATTGATTTAGTAGATGTCGAGTTATTTTCTGAAAAAGCAATTGTTAGCGAGTTAGTAGCCACAGCTAAGGAAAATGGTGTATATGTGATTATGTCAAATCACGATTTCATCAAAACACCTGACAAAGAAGAAATTATAAGTCGTTTATGTAAGATGCAAGAGTATGGAGCTGATCTGCCGAAAATAGCGGTAATGCCAACATCTGTGAGTGATGTGATTACTCTATTAGACGCAACAAACACGATGCAAACACAGTATGCAAATCGCCCGATTATTACCATGTCTATGGGAGGGACTGGTGTAATTAGTCGATTAGCAGGTGAGCTGTTTGGCTCTGCAATGACATTTGGAGCGGGAAAAGAAGCGTCAGCACCGGGGCAAATTCCTGTAGATGAATTAAGAGCTGTTTTGGGGATTTTGCATAAGAGCTTGTGATAGAGAAAATAATAAAGCAAAGAAGCTGTCTATAAGACAATTTCTTTGCTTTCAATTATTTTGGTAGATTAACATTAAAAGTCTTTGCCTTGGCAATTAACTCGTGTGATACACCATCAAGCAAATCGGACGTTGTAAAGGAAAAAGATGTAACATGGTTGATTGATTCACCTGAATCATTAATCAAGCCAATTGTTCCTTCTCGTTTTTCGTTTGGTTGATAATCAATTTTGCTTACGCTTTTTGTTCCTATAAATGTGTCATCTGATAAGATAAAGTTTTTATCAGGTACAGGATAGGAAAGTTCATCATTGAAGGTGACATTTTCTAAGCTAAAAAACTGTACTTCTTTGGAAGAGGTATTTTGAACGGAGTAGGAAACTTCAAAATACGTGATTTTTTTATCAATTTCAATTTTAGAAAAAGCTGCTATTTCATCAATCTCTTCCAAGCTTAAATGATCCTTATAATGACGTTTAGCAACTTCTTCAAAAGTTAGTCCTGTATAGGCGGCGAGTGATTCTTTCGTATCCTCATTCATATTAGATAGTTCAATTATTTTGATTCCATCAATAGTAATAATCATTGAAGCAACTTTATATGTTTCATTTACAGGTATGTGATTTAATAGTTTCAAGGTTCCAAAATCTTTTTGGTGCACTTTTTGGCCGATAGATTGAAGATATGCTCCTCCATAATCATTGACTTCAAGGATGTTTTCTTCCTTCTTCTTTTTATTATCATCTGAAACATTTTGTGGTTGATTATATAAAAGGTATATGATTATACCCATTGAACCAAGAAGTAATCCTCCAAAGATCCAAGCTAAATATGATTTCTTAAACATTAAGTAATTTCTCCTTGTTAAACTGAAAGTCCATAGAAGCAGTTTTCATCTTTTACTATAAACCTTTTGGATGTGAAATGATAATAGGAACCTTTGTTCAATTCTTAATTAGTTTCAATGGGAAGAGGTTTTAGTGTATAGTATTTGGGAAATTAAAAGAGATGAGTTGAAGTCAATTTACCTCTGAATTTTATCAAGTGACAATTAAGAATGAGTCGCTCATTATATATGTAACTTAGAAAAAAGAAAAAAGGAGTGAATGCAGTGATTCAATTTTCTAACGTATCAAAGCAATATCAAGATGAGACATACGCGGTCCGTGATCTTAATGTAGAAATAGGACAAGGAGAGTTCTTTGTCATTATTGGTCCGAGTGGCTGTGGAAAAACAACAATGCTGAAAATGATTAATCGTTTAATTGATTTAACGGACGGAGCCATATTAATTAATGGAAAACAGATTAGTGAATATAACATCCATGAATTAAGGTGGAATATAGGTTATGTATTGCAGCAAATTGCACTATTTCCACATATGTCAATTGCAGAAAATGTTGCGATTGTTCCAGAGTTAAAGAAGTGGGATCGTAAGCAAGTGGAGCAAAGAGTCGATGAATTGTTGGAGATGGTAGGTCTAGATCCGGACATGTATCGTGATCGAAAACCAAATGAACTTTCAGGAGGTCAGCAACAAAGGGTTGGAGTAATACGAGCGCTAGCAGCAGACCCTGAAATTATTTTAATGGATGAACCATTTAGTGCATTAGATCCAATTAGTCGAATGAAATTGCAAGATGATATTCTTGAATTGCAAAGGAAAATACATAAGACTATTGTGTTTGTTACACATGATATGCAAGAAGCTTTAAAACTAGGCGATCGTATTCTAGTTATGAAGGATGGGGAAATAGAACAATTGGGAACACCTCAAGATATTCTTGATAACCCTGCTAATGAGTTTGTAGAAACCTTTGTAGGTCAAAATCACCTTCTAAACTCACAAGTTGAACTAAAAGAAAGTGGGACAAGGGTATGAATCAGTTCATGACGGTTTTTGAAGAGAGAAAAGGTGAGCTCCTAGCAGCATTATTAGAGCATATTCAAATCTCATTCATTGCGCTCCTCTTTGCTGTTATCATTTCAATTCCATTAGGTATTTATTTAACAAGAAAGCCAGCTATCGCTGAAAGTGTGATTGGAGTTAGTGCTGTTTTGCAGACGATTCCTTCTTTAGCGTTACTTGGATTGTTAATTCCGTTGTTTGGGATTGGTAAAGTACCAGCCATTATAGCACTTGTTGTGTATGCACTTCTTCCAATCTTGCGAAATACATACACAGGAATCAATGAAGTGGATGCCTCATTAAGGGAAGCAGCAATGGCCATGGGAATGAATACGACACAACGTTTACTGAAAGTAGAGCTTCCATTAGCGATGCCTGTTATTATGGCGGGGATCCGAACGGCGATGGTGTTAATTGTTGGAACAGCTACTCTTGCTGCTCTTATAGGAGCGGGTGGCTTAGGAGATCTTATTTTGCTTGGGATTGATCGAAACAATACATCGCTTATATTGTTAGGGGCGATTCCAGCTGCTTTATTGGCGCTTTTCTTCGATTTTCTTTTGAAACGATTTGAACGACTTTCTTTCAAGAAATCAGTTACGACACTTGGGGTAATTGTTGTCGTCTCATTGATAATGATGGTCTTTCCTTTATTAAATAGCGCAAATAGTAAAGAGATTGTGATTGCTGGTAAGCTTGGATCTGAACCAGAAATTTTAATTAATATGTACAAAATTTTAATTGAAGAAGAAACGGATTTAGAAGTTGAGTTGAAACCGGGCTTCGGGAAAACACCCTTTGTCTTTAATGCGTTAAAATCAGGAGATATTGATATTTATCCAGAATTTACTGGCACAGCGATTTCAGAATTTATGAAAGAAACGGCAGTTAGTAATAATCGTGAAGAAGTCTATGAACAGGCTAGAGAAGGTATGTTAGAGAAATTCGACATGAGTTTGTTAAAACCAATGAGCTATAACAACACGTATGCGCTTGCTGTAACCAAGGAAACGGCAGAGCAGTATGATTTGAAAAAAATCTCTGACTTAAAAGCAGTGCAACAAAATATTAAAGCAGGTTTTACTTTAGAGTTTAACGATCGTGAAGATGGTTATCGTGGCATACAAGAACTTTATGATATTAAACTCGGTAATGTGGTAACGATGGAGCCGAAATTGCGCTACAACGCGATTGAAACAGGTGACATTCAATTGTTGGATGCCTATTCAACTGATAGTGAAATTCGACAATATCAATTACAAGTGCTAGAAGATGATAAAGAGCTGTTCCCACCGTATCAAGGAGCACCATTATTACGACAAGAAACGGTAGAAGAATATCCTGAAATTGTTGAAGCTTTAAATAAACTCGCTGGAAAAGTAAGTGATGATGATATGAGAGAGATGAATTATCAAGTAAATGTAGAAGGAAAAAGTGCAGAAGATGTCGCTAAAGCTTACTTACGCAAATTGAATATTTAATATATGATTAATACTAGTAACTACATAGATTCACAGTACTTATTAGATTAAATTGGAGAGGTGTAGTATTCATGACATTCAAAGCACTTTTTGTTGAGAAGCTAGGGGAAGAAACATCACTTAATTTGAAAAATATTACGAAAGAAGATTTGCCTAATGGGGATGTGCTTATCCGCGTTGCCTATTCAAGTGTGAATTACAAAGACGGTTTGGCAACTATTCCAAATGGTAATATTGTCAGAAGTTATCCATTTATTCCTGGTATTGATGCAGCGGGTATTGTTGCTGAATCAAGAGATGCACGTTTCGCTGAAGGAGATGCGGTTCTTGTAACGGGTTACGAACTAGGTGTTTCTCATTTCGGGGGATATAGTGAATATATTCGTGTACCAGCAGACTGGGTAGTGGCTTTACCTAAAAGTTTAACGCTTAAAGAAGCGATGATGGTTGGAACAGCTGGATTCACAGCTGCTTTATCCGTACAGGCACTAGAACATCAAGGTGTTAAACCAGAGGATGGTGAAATTCTTGTAACAGGTGCTACTGGTGGTGTCGGAAGCATGGCTGTATCCATGTTGAAAAATAAAGGTTATACAGTAGTAGCGAGTTCTGGAAAGCAAGAGGCTCATACATTTCTAGAAGAAATAGGAGCGAACGAAGTGATTTCAAGGGAAGAAGTAGTACCTGAGAAAATCAGACCACTTGGAAAAATGCGTTGGGCCGGAGTTGTTGATCCTGTTGGTGGACAAACATTAGCTGCTGTTTTACCGAACGTGAAGTACGGTGGAGCAGTGGCTGTTAGCGGAATGACGGCTGGAATAAATGTAGATACAACAGTCTTTCCATTTATTTTACGAGGTGTACAATTAATTGGAATCGATTCGGTGTATTGTCCAATGGCTAATCGCCAACCATTATGGGAGCGAATTGCAATGGATTTAAAACCTAATCAGGTTTTACATGCTGGTATTCATGAAGTCTCACTAGATGAGTTAATGGATGTGTTTCCGAAAATATTAGCGGGAAAAATGACAGGGCGTGCTATTGTTAAGTTAGGAGATATATAAATGACACAAGCAACCCCAGTGAGATAGTATTCACTGGGGCTTTTAGATGCAAGCTTTATGTTCATTATTCTTCAATGATATGCTTTACTCGACCGACTTGCCCGTTTGTTAGCTCGACTTTAATTCCGTGATGATGAACACTTGAATTCGTTAGTAATCGTTTGATCGTTCCTCTCGTTAATAATTCAGTTCGTTGATCTTTCTTTAGAACGATATCGACTAACATACCTGGTGATAAATTACTTCTTTTAGTATGTGGCATACAATCAACTCCATTTGTTATAGTTTCATTCTTTATACTCTACCATATTTTATTTACACTCATGATAGTAGTTTTTGTTCGATTCGATTTGAATTAGGTGGTTCTTTCCTGTATAGTAATATTTTGTTATTTATCTTCTTTGCAAAAATAAGTTAATCTACTAGTACTTAATAATGATAAAATTATGAATAAGATAGTAGTATTGATGATGCTACTATGTTGTTTTTAATGAGATGTATCTTGTTTCAATAGAATTGCAATTTTATAATATAATTAAATAATATGACATATACAATGAGGAGTTTGCGGTGAAGATTAATAAAATAATAATATGTTCTTTGTTTGTGGCATTGTGCTTTATTGGAGCGAATATTAAATTCATGGGTTCTGTTGCTTTGGATGCAGCTCCTGCCCTAATAGGAACATTACTTCTTGGACCAATTTATGGAATGGCACTTGGATTCTTTGGACACATCGTATCATCACTTCTAGTAGGTTTTCCGCTAACGTTGCCAGTTCATATTATTGTTGCGTTAATGATGGCGTTAACAATGTACATGTATGGTGTGTCGAGAAGTTGGTTTGAGAAGAAAGGAAATGGTGTAGTAGCCATCGTTGGTTCTGGTGTTATTATGTTTCTTTTCAATTGTCCTTTTTCACTTTTGGCGCTTTATCCACTTATTAAGGATATGACATTTGTCGTATTTCCTGCTTTAGCACTTGGAACGCTTGGCAATTTAGTGATTGCTGAACTAGTGTATGTAGCGTTTCCAATGAAATGGAAAAAGAAATTCTTGGAAATTTAACTGTTTAAAGGTAAGGGAAAGAGGTGAGAATCCTCTACAGACCCTAACTACTGTATGGTGGACGAAATCCCGAATGAAAAACCACTGAATCGATGCGATTTGGGAAGGTGGGATGATCGGCTGAAGCTAAGTCAGGATACCTCCTTTAGACAGAGCATTGCAACAATTGCTCAAGGGAGCATGTTGTCTATATGAGACTTTGTGATTTTTCGTCTAGTGTTTAAATACAAGAGAAAAACATGATTATCGAAATATAAGGCGCCAAGCTACCTGTAGTTAGGCGTCTTGTTTTTTATGTAAAAAAAGAGAGGTGGGAAAATTTCAACGAATTAAAGCATTCACAATTGATGATGTGATTCCTTTAACAGAAGTCCTCTATGCTTTACAAAATAAACCAAAATCAACTCATGTCATTATTACAGGGCGTGATGCAAAGCAAGCAATTAAAGACATTGCTGATTTGGTTTCGAATGTACATGAAGACAAACATTATTATCAAGTAGGCGTTCAAGCGATTTATCCCGTTCAAACTGGCGATAAGACTCCCACTTCAAAA
>NZ_JBALMO010000104.1:8224-36246 GCF_036963345.1 Bacillus sp. JJ722 | reverse complement strand
GGGAGATTAAGCGCCAGTAAGAACCCGATTGGTTCAACTAATAATCGGTGGGGAATGGACAAAAACCCCCACCGATTAAAGTTTCACCTTATGGTGTTGATTATTAATCAAAGGATGTGAGGTAGGATGACGGTAATCAGAGGAAAAGCAGCTCCGTTAATGGTTCAAGGTACTCATTCTGATTCAGGTAAAAGTATTCTTGTAACTGCATTATGTCGAATTTTTGCTGACGAGGGAATGGCCGTTGCTCCTTTCAAGTCACAAAACATGGCACTTAATTCATATATTACAAATGATGGTTTAGAAATTGGGAGAGCACAAGGTATACAAGCAGAAGCAGCTGGAGTTGAGGCTTCTGTACATATGAACCCTATTCTAATTAAACCATCTGGTGATATGAAATCACAAATTGTGCTTCATGGTAAGCCTTATCGTAATATGAAAGCTATGGCTTATCGGGAAGAATTTTATGAGATGGGATTGCAGGCTATTAGTGAATCATTTTCTATTCTTGCTAATGAGTATGATTGTATCGTCATTGAAGGAGCTGGTTCTCCAGCGGAAATTAATTTGAATGACCGAGAGCTTGTTAATATGCGCCTTGCTAGATTGGTAGATGCACCTGTCATTCTTGTTGGTGATATTGATCGTGGTGGTGTATTTGCAAGTTTGGTAGGAACGCTTCAACTTCTACCTGAAGCGGATCGTCATCGCGTAAAAGGGGTTGTCATTAATAAATTTCGAGGCGATGTGGCTTTGTTGCAATCGGGACTGGACTGGTTTGAGGAATATACCGGTGTTCCTGTTCTTGGTGTTATTCCTTACCTTTCTGACTTAGAGATAGATGGAGAAGATAGTTTGATTCTGGATCAATATAGTAATGGTGAGACGAATGATGAAGCGGACATTGATATCGCGGTCATTGCACATCCAACCTTCTCTAATTTCACGGATATTGATCCGTTGCGTTTAGAGAGTGATTGTAACATTCGCTTTGTGAAGAAAGCGTCGCAGCTTGGGAATCCTGATATGATTATTTTACCGGGTACGAAAAATACAGTGAGTGCTATGCAGTATATTCAGGAGACTGGATTAGCGCAAAGAATTGTAAAGCTAGTAGAACAAGGTACATATGTATTTGGGATTTGTGGTGGTTTTCAAATGCTAGGTGAAGCGATTCATGATCCAGAAGAAGTTGAATCAGATATAACGAAAATGGAAGGTCTAAAGCTACTTCCAGTTGTAACAGAGATGAAAGTAGAGAAGAAAACCGTAGTTTCAAAGGGGTATACGGAGTGTTTAAGTTATGGCTCAAATCCATTAAAGGGTTATGAGGTACATATGGGACAATCTCATACGTTACAACCAATTCAGCACTTTGCAATCTTAAATGGTGAAAAAGAAGGCTGCTGCAAAGACAGTGGTAAAGTGATTGGGACATATTTACATAATGTATTCCATAATGATGATTTCAGAAGGAATTATTTAAATATGGTTAGATCTACAAAAGGATTACCGGCTATTGAAAGTTTGCTTCATATCGAAGAACTGAAAGCAAAGGAATATGAGCGACTTGCAGCGCATGTGAAACAGCACATTAACATGGAGAAAGTATACGAATTGATAAAAAGGGGATAGAAGGCAATGAGTGACAGAATAAAGGCTGTTGTAGAGAATATACAAGCAGTTGATCATGAAATGGGACGAGCTGCACAGCTACATCTAAATAATTTAACAAAACCAGTAGGAAGCCTTGGGGACCTGGAGAAAATAGTTGTTCAATTAGCAGAAATAACACGTTGTAAAGTTCCGGAAGTTTTTCCTCCGGGTATCATTGTGTTTGCAGCCGATCACGGTATTGCAGAAGAAGGTGTCTCTGCTTATCCGCAAGAAGTCACAGGACAAATGGTGCTAAACTTCTTGAATGAAGGTGCAGCTATTAATGTATTCACTAAAAGCGTGAATGGCTTTATCGAAATAGTAGATGTTGGGGTGAAATCTACTATTGATGCAGAAGGTTTAATAGTTGATAAGGTTGGGTTTGGAACGAAGAACTTTGCCAAAGGCCCGGCTATGACTAGAGAGGAAGCTATCCATTCTATAGAGGTAGGTATGAAACGCGCGGAAGAGATGATTAATAAAGGAGCTAAATTAATCATTGTTGGAGAGATGGGGATTGCGAATACGACAGCAAGCTCAGCTATCGTTGCTGCAATTACTGGAGTGAATATCCGATCAATTGTAGGACAAGGTACAGGTCTTGCGATGTCAGCCCTTGATTATAAAGCAATCGTTATTGATGATGCATTAAAATTATTACAACCAGATTGTCATGATCCATTAGATTTATTACAAAAAGTAGGCGGTTTTGAAATAGGTGCGATGGTTGGTGCAATGTTATATGCAGCCTCACAAAATATTCCTATTCTATTAGATGGTTTTATTTGTACCGCAAGTGCATTAGTTGCTACTAAATTCTGTCCGGAAGTTAGAGATTATATGATTGCTGGTCATCATTCTGTAGAGCCAGGTCATACAATTGCATTAGAAGCGCTCGATAAGAAGGCTTTACTATCCTTACATTTACGTCTTGGTGAAGGAAGTGGAGCAGTGTTAGCTTACCCGTTAGTTGAAGCGGCCACAAGAATGGCGCGAGAAATGGCTACGTTTGATGATGCTGACATATCGAGAGAAATGGTGACACAATAATTGGACGGTTAACATAACCGTCTTTGTTGTTATAAAGTGAGGTATATGTAATGAAGACATTATGGCCAGAGCATGGAGGGAGGACCAGTGTCATTTCATCAATGCTTGAACAAAAAGGTATACATTCAAAAAAAGTACAGGATTTTAGTGCGAACATTAATCCTTTTGGCATACCATCAATCATGATAGAAGCAATGCAAGAAGCCATTACGAAGCAAATTATTTATTATCCAGATTTAACATATCGTGAGCACACTGAAAAAGTAGCTTCCTATGAGCGCGTGGAAAAAAATCAAGTATTGTTAACAAATGGTGGAGCTGAAGCGATTCATCTGAGTGCAGCTTTGTTTAAAGGAAAGAAAGTGGCTTTGCTTCATCCTTCTTTCAGTGAGTATGAATTAGCTTGTAAAGCACATGATGTTAAGTATACGTGTTTTTTATATGAGGAATTTTGGAATACGTGTAAGCTTCCTATAAATGTGGAAGAAATTATAGTCGATTATGATGCAGTGTACATTTGTCGACCGAATAATCCTTCGGGAACTTGTGTCTCGTTTGAGGAGATGGAACGATTAATTAAACTTGCGAAGATGCATCATACATATGTCATTGTAGATGAAGCGTTTATTCATTTTGCACATAATGAAAGGAGTGTTGTTTCATTATGTCATTCTAATCCTCATCTTATTGTATTGCGCTCGTTAACGAAAATTTTTGCTGTTCCGGGTATCCGACTCGGGTTTATGATTGGCAGTGAAGCTACAATAAAGCGTGCTACAGAACTACAAGTTCCATGGAGCATAAATGCGGTAGCTCTAAGCTTAATCGATTGCTTACAGAAATGTCAGGATTTTGTAGATGAAACAGTCGCTTATATAACCCAAGAAAAAGAGTGGCTAGCCACTCAGTTAGACGCATTGGATTTTCAAATGTCAAATACAAGTACGAATTTTTATTTACTACGTGATCCTTCTCTTGATGATCATGAACCACTATTATTGTTTCTTGCTGAGAGAGGTATTTTATCTAGGCATACGTATAATTTTAAAGGGCTAGAAGGAAAAGCATTGCGATTTGCTATTCGCACACATGAAGAAAACGAAAGGATTGTTCGTTATTTGAAAGAATGGAGAGAACGAATTTGTTAATCTTTATTTCTGGTGGTGTTCGTTCAGGAAAGAGTTCACTAGCTGAACGGATGTCCGTTGATTGTTATAAACAAAAACAATCGAACGCTCTTTATTATATGGCGACAACGAAGCGAAAGAATGATGAAGAAATGGTGGAACGTATTAAGCTTCATCAACAGAGTCGTTCATCGCTTTGGACTACAATTGAAGAGCCATATCGAATTGATGAAAGAATGAGTACAATGTTGCCAAACTCTGTGTTACTTATTGATTGTTTAACAGTATGGAGTAGCAATGTGCTTTTTTCAGAGAACAAAACGTATGAGACGATGATTAAACGTTTATCGTCCTTATTTCAAATCGCTGAGGAAAAACAAATAACAGTCATTATGGTATCGAATGATGTAAATGAAGAACTGCCAATCGATGATGAAGGCGTTCAAAGTTATGTATATAGTTTAGAAGCAGTACATAAATATGTTGTGAAAAACTGCAATCAAGCTATTCAAGTTGTGGCTGGTTGTCCAATAAGGTGGAAAGTATGAAGAATGTTTTACACGGAGCTGTATTGTCATTACAATTTCTTACGCGATTTCCATTACCGGTAGCATGTGAAATAAATACAGCAACGATGAAATGGGCGTTACGGTTCTTTCCGTTTGCTGGTCTAGTGATAGGTTGTTTTATTAGTGCAATTTTTCTTCTATTAAGTCCATTTTTGCCAAATACACTTTTGACATTGGCAATCCTCTCGGCATGGGTATATGCAACCGGCGGTTTACATCTTGACGGATGGATGGACGTAGCTGACGCGGTTGGATCAAATGGTTCACTTGAGAAGAAATATGAAATTATGAAAGATTCTAGAATAGGTAGCTTTGCAGTGTTAGCGGTAATCTTTCTTTTCATTTGGAAAGCTGGTTTTCTGTATGAGTTGGTATCAATTTCTGAACAGTTGATCATTTCATTTTTATTTATACCTGCGCTATCGCGTTTTCAAGCATTGTTGCAGTTGAAGTGTTTCCCAGCGATTCAAAATAAAGGACTTGCTCATGAGTGGCGCAAGTATTTGTCTTGGGGAGATATTGTGATTGCGTTGTGCTGGCTAGTTATTTTGATTGTTATGTACTACCCGTTAGGAATATTGCTGGCACTGCAATGTGTCTTTACTTTTGTATTTGGAAAATGGGCTGTGAAGAATTTTAACGGTATAAACGGGGATCTTGTCGGAACTTCAATTGAAGGAGCAGAGTTATGGAACGTAATGATTCTATACGTATTATTCTCATTCGTCATGGGATGACCGAATTCAATGTGCAAAAGAAGTACATGGGATATACGGATGAACCAGTGATTCTTGAACGACTGAATGATTATAAGTCGCTGAAATTAGCATTAGAAGATGAACAGATCGATGCGATATATAGTAGTGATTTAATTCGCTGCCAGCAAACAACGCGCTATCTTTTTGGTGAAGGTGCCTATCTAGATGAACGATTGCGTGAAATTCACTTTGGTGATTGGGAAGGAAAAACGTATGAACGGCTGAGAGATATCCCTGCTTATTGTAATTGGCTTTTCAATTGGGAAACAGAGTGTATTCCAAATGGTGAGAGTGGACCAGTATTTCGTGAAAGAGTTCTGGCGTTTTTACAGGAGCACGTACTTATGAGCGGAAATTTTGGTAAGACGATTGCAATTGTGTCTCATGGTGGAGTCATACGTTTTATCGTATCGGCACTTTGTGAGAATGTAGAGTATTGGGATGTTCATGTGAACTTTGGACAAGCAATTGTATTGGAAGTAGGAGGTGAATGGGTATGCACGTCGTCATCGGTGGTGCCTACAGTGGAAAACGACAGTTTGTAAGAGAGAAGTGGGGATCATTTCAGTTCATTTCTGCATATGAAAGTCAGTCAATGAATGAAGCAGTTCAAAGTGACATAGTGATTTACGAAGGATTTGAACTGTGGATTAGAGAGCTGATAAAAGCAGATCACACGAATCAAGAAATTGTAGAGGTGTTTCGTGAATGGTTTCGTGGGCGACAGAATGATGTTCTCATCATGCTCGAAATCGGAAGAGGTATTGTGCCGATTGAAGAGCATGATCGCCGTTTACGTGATGTAGTTGGTTGGGTTCAACAAGAAGCGGTGAAGCAAGCGGATGAAGTAACGAGTATTTGGCATGGATTGGCGAAACGGATGAAATAATTTTAAAAATGGCTGGATTATCGCTTAAAGTGGACGGATTAATTCAAAAAGTCGCGGGATTATTAGCAAAAGTGGACGGATTCTATTTGATGGTATGAAAATCTGAGAGCGATAGGTGATATTTTCGGCTTTTGGTGCCACCATTAAATGGTAAGTTGAAAGATTTTATTAGTTTACAGGCGACAGATGGTGAGGGGATAAGCATAAATTCCCGAAATTGCGTATTGGTGATGGTCGGGCGAAGGATTAGATAATAATCAAATAGGGATTGTTTAAGTGCATCCTTACCGTCACACCGACAATGAGGACATTTCCACTTGCCATAACTTTTACTGAGAGGTAGATGAAAACAGCCCGGACAATGAACGCCTTTGATTAGTTCCGATTCATTAATTTGGTATCTGTCCAAAGCGTTAATATGCAAGCTGCTGTGCTCTTTCAACAATAAACGAGTGATTTTCTTCAAATCTTGATGTGAAAGAACTAAATTTGGATATTTCTTTTTTATATCATCAATCCGTGCAATGAGGTTGGTTGAACGGGTAATTTGTTGAGTGTAAGAGGCCTGTGCTTTGATGATTGCTTGAGGATTACTAATCACGACTTGGGTATAGATGGGGATATTAGCTGTAAAACGATGTTTCAGCAACCATTGTGACAATTGGAATTTTTGATGTTTCACTTGTGTTAATGGATCAGGAAATGCTTCTTCTACTTTGTTTATTGAGCGAATTAATTGCTGAAAGCTTGAATCAAAGGTAAGAGTACCAGATATATTCTTCACCTCTAAAATGAGTATGAAGCTTGGGGATAAGATGAGGGTATCTACTTTAAAATAGTGGTCTTTACATGGAAGGCGTAAGTCGTGGAAAATGTAGTATGAATCTTTTGGTAGAAAGCTAAAATAGTAGTCAAGTGATTGTTCGCCTCGATAGCCGGCTTGTGCTTTAGCCAAATCGCTAGCAATAATTTTTCTCTTGTCGTGATTAGGCGGTATTCTTCGAAGTAAGGCTTCATATACCAAAGCCGACAATGGATACGTTCTTTCTTTTTTAATCATTAATAGCAGCTCCTTTCACACTATATTCTTCCATGTATAAATGTTTTCCTGTACGATCTCTTGCAAGTAATATTAAATTAGCGGCAAATTGAAAGAGCTGAGCGGCAGTTGCAAGTAGCAGGAGCAAAACGTATATTTAGAGTATTATCTATATCAGATGTTGGTATAGAAGAATTTCAAACATACATAAGAAAGTATGTGTAGTTAGAATTGAGAGGGAAGTACATAATGCAAATAAGAGATTTAACTGTTGTTTCACTTCCGAACGAGCAGTGTTTTGTAACGGCAGTTGATATTAGTGCAAGCATAGGTGAGAAAGAACATGATGTATTAAAAGTTCCTCCTGAATTAACAGGTAAGCTCACAGCTCGTGTGGCACTATTAGAAGTGTTAGCAAGTGGAGCTGACGTCATTGCTATAAGTGATGTTGTTGGTGCGGAAATGAATCCAACTGGTAGAAGGATTCTTCAAGGCATTCAAGAAGAATTACATCAAGCTGGGTTAGCTCATTTAGAGTTAAATGGGAGTACTGAAGAGAACATGGAGACGAGTCAAACGAGTGTAGGTGTTTTCGTAACAGGCTATTCACTGAGACAACAGTTAAAACTTAATAATATTGAAAGTAACGCTACTCTTTTAGGTTTAGGTGAACCGATAGTGGGTAAAGAGCTTTTAGAGAAACCACATTTAGAGGTGTCTTATAAGCTTGTTAGAGAACTGGTGAAACGCCAGGATGTACTTGAATTAGTACCTGTTGGTTCAAAAGGAATCCGCTATGAAGCGTATAATTTAGCTGACTTGAACGGTTGCTATTATACTGAAATAGCTGACTGTGATCAAGAATGGTTAGAGAAATCAGCTGGTCCAGCAACAGCTTTGATTGTTGCTGTAAGGAATGAAGCAGTTACTATTTTTATGAAGAGCTATCCAGAGGCTTATATGCTTGGTAGACTTGAAAAGAAATAATGCCATGTAGAATTTTTCAGTGAGCATAAAATACTATTTAATAAGAAAAGCACATTCAGTGAATTCAAAGCTGAATGTGCTTTTTTATTTGTTATATAATGGTATTAATAAAACTTTTAAAAAAGGAGAGGGTTATGGAATTAAGGTGGATGGATAGTTTAATAGAGCAAGCAAAAAAGCCAAAGGGAAGTATAGGCTCAATAATGATAAGAATTATGAATTTTGCTCACGCTGGTATGAATAAATGGGCTATAGAGAAGATGAAATTTAGAAAAGATTCCGTGCTCTTGGATATAGGATGTGGTGGTGGAAAAGCTATACAATTATTATCAAAAGCACATACATATGGAAAGATTTACGGAATAGATTACTCTGAGCAAGCTGTGAATGATTCGATACGTGTAAATATGCGAGAGGTAGAAAAAGGAAAGGTAGAAATACTGCAAGCGAGTGTCACGGATCTGCCGTTTTCAAATCAAACCTTTGATATTATAACTGCTTTTCAAACACATTATTTTTGGGCTGACCTTGAAAATGGGGTAAAGGAAGTTTCGAGAGTATTAAAACAGAATGGGGAATTTTTCATTGTAGCTGAGAAATACAAAATCAATTATCATATGAAATCTTACAAAACAAAAGAAGAGATGGAGCGATTATTAAAAAGTTTTGGATTTCAAACTATTACTTTCTCTGAAAACAATCATGCAAAGTGGCTTTGTGTGAAAGGAAGCAAGAGAGTTTTATCCCGTTCTAACTGGCGCTAAGACTCCCACATCAAAATGAAAGTAAAGGCAAAGACGTTTATGTGGGAGATTAAGCGCCAGTAAAAACCCGATTGGTTCAACTAATAATCGGTGGGGGATGGACGAAAACCCCCACCGATTAAAGTTTCACTTTATGAAAAGGAAATGATATATAGTGGTATTTTCATTTCTTATTTCTTTTGTTTTGTAAAAAACGAAAGAGGGAGTTGTATTTTGAAATATCCTTCGCTCAATTTTTTATGATTCGCCATTGACTAAACCCTTGGGTGCTAGTTTAAGGTAATGATATTCGGAGTATTAAAGATGGGGTGACGTAATTGCAAATCGGTGAAGTATCGAAAATCTGTAAATTAACGAAGAAAGCTATTAGCTATTATGAACAAGCTGGATTGATTGAGAAAAAATACAATAGTAATGGATATAGGACATATGATGAAAAAGATATTATTTTATTAAAAGAAATATACATCTTTAGGAAGTTAGGGATGGGTGTAGCTGACATTAAGGATATTTTGGAGAGTAGTGATAAGCATCATGCTTTGAAAGAATTTCAATCAAAGCAGCAGTTCCAAATAGAGCAAGCAAAAGCGCAACATGATTACTTATTGTATTACTTGAATCATAATCTTTCTATTGAAGACGCATTTGTAGAGGTTGAGCATAAACTTGATCATCATATGATTATTAAAGACAAATTACTTCAAGCTTTTCCAGGAGTCTACGGTAAATACTTATATATACATTTTGGTAGGTTCCTAGATGGGAAAATAGATAGTACAGAGAAAGTAAAAGCATTTAATAACATTGTTATGTATCTTGACAATATTGATAGTCTTAAGTTTGAACATAAAATACAGCATCATTTAGCAGAACAATTCGATATTTTAATCAATCTAGACAGAAGTAAGATGGATGAAGGGATACATGAAGCATTACATAATTACGAGGAATACAAAGAGAAAAATAAAGAAAGTTTAGAATGGTACTTGGAATATCGAACGTCCGAGGAATTTAAATCAAGCCCGACATATAGAATGCAGCAATTGCTACTAGAATTTCAAAAAAATAATGGTTATTATGATATTTTTATTGAAAATTTAAAAATTTTAAGTGAGACTTATAAAAAGTACCATGATCAACTACATGTTATTAATGATCGATTTTTAGAAGATTTTCCACAAGCAAAGAAATTCAACAATTGAATAGTACACAAGAGTCCAATGACCGTTATTTGTAATGAAGGAGAGGTTTTATGATGACGAATTCCATGAGATTTGCTAAAAACAACTGTACAGATCAAGTAAAAATTAATGAATTTTTATTAAAGGCTCAGACGGGTTTTCTTGGATTAGTTGATCAAGAAGTACCATATGTTATTCCTTTAAATTTTGTATGGCATAACGAAAGCTTCTTTTTTCATGGTGCAGAGGAAGGTAGAAAAATGGACATCATACAGACAAACCCTCAAGCATGCTTTACGGTAAGTGAAAGTTACGGAACTCTGGTTGATCCTATTCCTGCAAACACCGATACAGCTTATATGAGTGTAATTGCAGTTGGAATTGTTGAGATTGTAACGGATTTAGATGAAGCGACATCTGCCATGCAAGCAATGCTTGATAAATATGTCCCGAATTATTATTTGTCATCTCTACCTAAAAAGCATGTTGAAAAATATCAATCTAGTTTAGGAAGTAAAACGGTTGTACTTAAAATAAAACCTCTCAGTATAACTGCAAAAGAAAATGAATTAGATGAACAAAAGGAATACTATTCTGGACGAACTATACGGGATGATATTTGATATTTCAACAAACAAAAGCGATTCTTAAAAAAAGGAATCGTTTTTTGTATAGCAGCTACATATTTTTTATCCCGTTCTAACTGGCGCTAAGACTCCTACTTCAAAACGAAAGTAAAAGCGAAGACGCTTCAGTGGGAGATGAAGCGCCAGTAAAAACCCGATTAAAGTTTCACTTTATCCCGATGACACGAATTCGTTTGTAATCGGCTAACCAATTACCATCTTTATATAAATCGTCTTTTAAATGATCTTCCACTTTTGTTATGATGTCGTCTTTTTTGTCTTGATCAATATCTCGGAAAAAACTACTTCCGAACATTTCAATCCAATTTCTTAATCCGTTATGTCCAACTAGTGGAGTTGGTCGGTTGAAATGTTGTGCAAATGTAACTCTAAATCCTACTTCTTCCATTAAAGCAGAATACTCACCAATACTTGGATAATACCAAGGGAACTGTTCAGGAAGATAATCTAGTCCGGCAGCCTTTATTTGATTGACGATACTATCTGTAATGACTTGAACATTTCCTTTACCTCCAAATTCAGCAATAAATCTTCCATTGTTTTTTAAAGAATTCCAAATACATTGTAGTGCTTGTTTTGGTGGTCTTACCCAGTGAAGAGTGGCATTGGAAAAGATAGCATCAAATTCATTGTGATAGTCTAATTTAGTTGCATCTTGTACAAGAAATTGAATATTAGGATACTTGATCGATGCTTGCATAATCATATTTGGCGATTGATCTACACCTATAACATTTACACTATAGTCAGAGATTTTCTTTGCTAAATCTCCCGTTCCACAGCCAAGATCAAGAATTTTTTCCCCAGCTTGAGGATTCAATAATTCAACTATAGAATCTCCGTATTTCGATACAAATGAATGTTTTCCATCATACAACTGAGCATTCCAAGTGTCCTTTGTTTCCATCGTTATTCGCTCCTTTAATTTTTAAATACAATGTTATGTAGTTCTCTATATGACTGTAAAAAAAATTATACTTAAAATCCGAAATAATAGATATTAACAAAAAAACATATAATCAATAACGAATTGTTATTAATTCTAATTTCTAAAGAAAGTCTTTTAAAGTTGTGTTTATGGCGATTTACATATATATTCATAAGTGGTATAAATTACGTACAATGCTACTTGTTGGATGATTATTAAAATAAGATTGCTAGTCGTATATAGCATTTGTGGTAAAAATTTAGAATATTATATTATTTGGAGAGGTGGAATATGAGTGTCATCTATGCCTAATCAAACAAGCGAAATACAGAGCTATATTGATTCTCCAGAAAAACAGCGACAACTTTATCGCAAGACGTTAATTGTTGTTGTTATTTCACAAATTTTTGGAGGAGCAGGGCTTGCAGCAGGTATAACGGTTGGTGCACTGCTAGCTCAAGAAATGTTAGGGTCAAATAGTTTTGCCGGAGTACCAACTGCATTATTTACTCTCGGTTCGGCAATGGCTGCTTTACTCGTTGGACGACTTTCTGAACGGTACGGACGTCGTTTAGGGCTTGCAACGGGTTTTATAGCTGGAGGGATTGGGGCGATTGGAGTAGTTATTGCGGCAGTTACTTCAAATATTGCTTTATTGTTTATTGCGTTATTTATTTATGGTGCGGGAACGGCAACAAACTTACAAGCACGATACGCTGGAACTGATTTAGCGAGTGCTAAACAACGCGCGACAGCAATAAGCATTGCTATGGTTTCAACAACATTCGGTGCGGTTGCTGGTCCTAATTTAGTGGATGTTATGGGTGATTTTGCTGTATCAATGAGTATCCCTGCTTTAGCTGGTCCGTTTATTTTAGCAGCTGCTGCATTCATACTTGCTGGCTTGGTGTTACTTATCTTGTTACGTCCGGATCCTCTCATTGTCTCAAAAGCTGTTGCAGCTGCACCGAAAAGTGCTAGTAGTCATTCGAATTTAGATTCTATAAACATAGCGATAAACAAACGTGGCATAATTGTAGGAGCCACCTTAATGGTAGTAACGCAAATAATCATGGTTGCAATTATGACAATGACCCCTGTACATATGGAACATCATGGGCATGGTTTAAGCCAGGTTGGAATGGTAATTGGTATCCATGTTGGTGCTATGTATCTACCTTCTCTTGTAACAGGTCTTCTAGTAGATAAACTTGGACGTAATGTAATGGCTATTGTAGCTGGAGCTACTCTACTAGCGGCAGGTTTGCTAGCTGCTTTAGCACCGGCTGATTCTATGTTTGGCCTGATTATGGCCCTCGCTTTACTTGGTCTAGGTTGGAACTTTGGCTTAATTAGTAGTACTGCTCTCATTGTTGACGCTACTCATCCGTCTAATCGGGCAAAAACGCAAGGGAAAGTGGATGTATTAGTCGCTCTAGCTGGGGCATCTGGAGGAGCACTTTCTGGAATGATTGTAGCAAGCTCGAGCTTTGCAACACTTTCAATTGCTGGAGGATTCCTTGCATTACTACTTGTTCCAGTTGTTATATGGTCTCGAAATAATACAAAATAAGAACAGAAATAATAAGTGATTCTCAGCTCTTAACAATTGTAGATTAAAAGTAATATAGTAAAAATGATTTATTCATATGGACTTTGTAGGGGAAATGTGAAAAAATTATCTTAATATAAGTTTTATAGCTGGATGGCTATTGCTGTATTTTTGAGGCGAAAGCTGGTATATGAGAAAATGAAATAATTGGAAAGGGACATTGTAGATTTGATGCTCCTTATTTATTTTAATTAAATCTATAGGTGGTAAGCGAGTTGATATATTGTGGAATCTGATAAATTGAAAAAAGTAATTGAAGCAGCAAAGATGTATTATTTAATGGATTGTAGTCAACAAGATATTGCTAATAAGCTTAATATTTCACGCCCAACAGTATCTCGATTGCTACAGCAGGCAAAAGAAGAAGGAATAGTAGAAATTCGAATCAATGATCCTTCAGAAGATTGTAAACAGTATGAGAAGGATTTGGAAGAAAAGTTTGGATTGAAGAAAGCGGTAGTTACATATGCGCCGATGTATGAAGATAACGTAATTAAAACCTTAATAGGAAAAGCAGCAGCGGCTTATTTATCTGATATTGTTAAAGACGGAGATTTAATTGGGACCACTTGGGGAACTACGATTTATCAGGTTTCAACCCATTTAGAACATAAAGCTCTTAAAGATGTAGCTGTCGTTCAGTTAAAAGGTGACATAAGTCACTCGGATAAGAAAACATATGCTTCTGAAACTTTACATTTATTTATGAAAGCGTTTAACGCGAAATCGTACCAATTACCGATACCGGCGATAGTGGATCATGTTGTAGTGAAACAAGCAATTGAAGCGGACCGTCATATCGGTAAATTACTAGATATGGGAAAGAAAGCGAATATTGCATTATTTACTGTTGGTGTTCCAAGAACAGATTCTCTTCTATTCCAACTTGGGTATTTTACAAAGGAAGAAGAAAAAATTATTTCGGATCATGCGGTTGGAGATATTTCATCTCGTTTTATTGATAAAGACGGACAGATTTGCGATGAAGACTTGAATGCCAGAACAACAGGTATAGAGTTAGATGAACTGAAGAAAAAAGACCAATCAATACTAGTTGCTGGGGGTCATTCGAAAGTTGAAGGTATTCTTGGTGCAGTAAAAGCTCAATATGCCAATGTATTAATTACTGATAGCTGCACAGCTAAATTATTGTTAGATAAAGCATAGTAAAAAGATTAATACTGCGTCCTGAAAAGGATGCAGTATTTTTTTCGTTTATATGTCTATTGAACAATTATAAAAGTTCGAAAAAATGATAATATAAAGGTTTTTAGGAGACAAAGAATAGGTAAAATTAAGCTATTATTATATTATTTGCATAATGAAAAATAGTAGTTTACAAATGTTCATTATGTTGATATATTATTTAAGTAATCTGAAAGGCATAGAGTTTGAGGGGATTTCTCTAAGATAAATTGTTATCGCTTTCAGATTTAATTTAATGATATTTATTGTCTATATGGATGAAAGCAGGAGGTATAAATATGAACATTGTATTTTTGATTACTGGTTTACTGTTTGTGCTATTAATTGGTTATATATTTAGCTTTAATCGTAAGGAAATCAAGATACGTCCAATTATTATTATGCTGCTAACGCAATTGGTGCTTAGCTTCCTAATTTTAAATACTAGTGTTGGCGAAAGTATTATTGGAAGTATATCTCGTTTGTTTGATCAATTGATGAAGTATGGTATAGAAGGGGTTAATTTCGTCTTTGGTGGAATGGAGAATACTCCAGGTACAGTATTCTTTCTAAATGTTTTACTACCAATTATCTTCATTTCTGTATTAATTGGTATTTTGAACTTTATTAAAGTGTTACCGTTTTTGATTAAATATATTGGTATAGGTATGAGCAAGTTGAATGGTATGGGTAAGTTGGAAAACTATGTTGCTGTATCATCTGCGCTATTTGGACAATCTGAAGTATTTTTAACAATGAAAGAACAACTTGGAAAAGTTTCTAAGCGCCGAATGTATACATTATGTACTTCAGCGATGAGTGCGGTTAGTGTAGCAATCGTCGGGGCTTATATGACAATGATAGATCCTAAATATGTTGTTGTCGGAATCATAATTAACATTTTCTCAGCATTGATTGTTGCAAATTTAATAAATCCATATGAGTTAGATCCAGAAGAGGATTACACGGCAGTAAGTGAAGAAAAAGCGGAAAAAGAATCGTTCTTCCAAATGATTAGTGAAGCAATTATGGATGGATTTAAAGTAGCGATTATTGTAGGTGCGATGTTAATTGGATTCATTGCTTTAATGGCTATGATTAATAATGTGTTTGAAATTGTGTTCAATATTTCATTCCAAGAACTACTTGGTTATATCTTTGCTCCTATAGCATTCATTATGGGTATTCCTTGGTCTGAAGCAATTGATGCTGGTGGTATTATGGCTACGAAACTTGTTACGAATGAATTTGTAGCGATGCTAAGCTTCCAAGACATTGCAGGTACGTTGTCAGAGAAAACGGTTGCAATCGTATCAGTATTCTTAATTAGCTTTGCGAACTTCAGTTCAATTGGCATTATTACTGGGGCTGTAAAAGCATTACATGACAAAAAAGGTTCAGAAGTTGCGTCATTTGGATTAAAATTGTTGCTTGGATCTACGCTTGCGTCTGTTTTATCTGCAACGATTGTTGGACTATTCATGTAAATAAAACATTAAATTTCTATTATAAAAAAGGAGCTGACCGGATATGAGAATGGTTGATTTAATTGAGAAAAAACGTGAAGGTGGCGAGCTTAGTAAAGAAGAAATTAATTTCATTATTGAGGGATATACAGATGGATCGATTCCAGATTATCAAATGTCATCTTTCTTAATGACTGTTTTCTTCAAAGGCATGACAGCTACAGAAACAGCAAATATGACAATGGCTATGGTTAATTCTGGAGATACGATTGACTTATCTTCGATTAAAGGTATTAAAGTAGATAAGCATAGTACTGGTGGTGTTGGCGATACAACTACAATCGTACTTGCACCTTTAGTTGCAGCTGTTGGCGTACCGGTAGCTAAACTATCTGGTCGTGGACTTGGACATACTGGAGGAACAGTTGACAAATTCGAATCTATCGAAGGTTTCCAAGTAGAAATCAATAATGAGCAGTTTATTAAGCAAGTGAATGAGTTAAATATCGCTGTAATTGGACAAACTGGTAACTTAACACCAGCAGATAAGAAAATTTATGGTCTTCGCGATGTAACGGCTACTGTTAACTCTATTCCATTAATGGCAAGCTCAATTATGAGTAAGAAGATTGCATCTGGTTCTGACGCGATTGTACTAGATGTGAAAATGGGTGCAGGAGCATTCATGAAAGATGTAGAGAGTGCGAAAGAATTAGCGAAAGCAATGGTTGAGATTGGAAACAATGTAGGCCGTAATACTATGGCTGTTATTTCTGATATGGATCAACCGCTAGGGTATGCTATTGGAAACGCTCTTGAAGTGAAGGAAGCAATCGATACACTTCGCGGTGAAGGCCCAGCAGATTTAGAAGAGCTTTGCTTAACATTAGGTAGCAAAATGGTAGTTTTAGCTAAACATGCAGATACAGTTGAAGAAGCGCGTGAAATGTTGAAAGAAGTAATACGTAACGGAAAAGCTTTAGAGACTTTTAAATCTTTCGTAAGAGCACAAGGTGGAGATGATTCAGTTATTGATGATCCTTCAAAACTTCCAACAGCTAAGTATCAAATTGATGTGAAAGCAAAAGAAGATGGATATGTAGCTGGTATTGAAGCGGATAGCATTGGAACAGCAGCAATGATTCTTGGAGCTGGCCGTGCAACTAAAGAATCAATTGTCGATTTAAGTGTCGGTTTAATGTTACGCAAAAAAATGAGCGATGAAGTGAAGAAAGGCGATACAATCGTTACAATTCACAGCAATACTGAAGATGTAGACAATGTAATCGAACGTATTTATGAATCTTACAAAATCACTGCAACTAAAGTGGCTGAACCTACTTTAGTACATGCTGAAATTCATTAATAATAGTTTTCGATATACGTTTTAGGAGGAAGATCGCATGACAAATGTTTCAAATATTATTGACCACACATTATTAAAAGCAGATGCTGGTAAAGAAGCGATTATTAAACTTGCAGAAGAAGCAAAGCAGTATAAATTCGCATCTGTCTGTGTAAACCCAGCAAATGTAAAAGTAGCTTATGAAGTATTAAAAGATACTCCAGAAGTAAAAGTATGTACAGTAATTGGTTTCCCATTAGGAGCATCTACACCAGAAGTTAAAGCATTTGAAACGACAGATGCAATTGCAAACGGTGCAGATGAAGTAGATATGGTTATTAATATCGGTGCTTTAAAAGACAAAGATGATGAATTAGTTGAGCGTGATATTCGTGCAGTAGTTGAAGCAGCTAAAGGAAAAGCTTTAACAAAAGTAATCATTGAAACGTGTCTACTTACTGAAGAAGAAAAGGTTCGTGCATGCGAATTATCAGTAAAAGCAGGAGCGGATTATGTAAAAACATCTACTGGTTTCTCTACAGGTGGAGCAACAGCTGAAGATATCGCATTAATGCGTAAAACAGTTGGACCTGAAATTGGTGTAAAAGCATCTGGTGGTGTTCGTAGCATAAGCGATGCTAATGCTATGATCAATGCAGGAGCTTCACGTATTGGCGCTAGCTGTGGAGTAGAGCTTGCTAAAGGTGAAGAGTCAAATTCATCTTACTAATTGAAAGTTAGGACTGAGTAACAAACAAGTTACTCAGTCTTTTTTTGTTGTAAAAGCATTAGAAGAATAGTATAAAGAAAACGGCATTTTNNAAAATGCCGTTTTCTTTATGTTGAAGATACTTGATTTGAATTTGTCATTTTTAAATCCATTGCACCTTTTATAAAATATCCAATTGAAACTAATAAGATAAAAAGGCTAACTTGTTGAACAATATCAATTTGCCATACACCGATGAAATAAAGTAGGGAAGGAATCGTTAATGTACACCACGACTGAATCATAGCTACTTTACTAACATAGTGTTCAATGGCTTTGCGAGTGATATTGAGTGTATAGAATAGAAACCATTGATACGCCCACATTAACCAGGTAACAGCGGTAACATAATCATGAAAATGAACAATTGATATTACTGTATAAAACAATGCAAAAATAGATACCCACAGTGAGAAATAACCAAGTCCAGTGCCGCTTAAGTTCAGTAATATAGTTAAACCTAAATATAAAAAGGTAAATCCGAATAAGAATGTTGGAGCATATTGATACGTGGTCCAGTTACTTTGATCTGATACAGCAAGTAAATAGAATGGAAAGAGAACTTGTAAAGTACCAACAAATAAATTAAAGACAGCAACACTCTTTGCTTCTGCCTTACCAGAGAGCATTAAACTATTTAGAAATAATGCTGCTCCGGATAGTAATAATCCTACTTGAGCCATCTATTAATCCTCCATTGATAAATCGCTAGGAGTAAAGTAATCTGGCAATAATTCTTCAATAGTAGTTTCTTTTATATCGCCTTTTAAGTTAGCTAAATACACTTTTGTATTTACATTAGAGAATTCAGCTATCACTTGTCGGCATGCTCCACAAGGTGAAATCGGACCTTCAGTGTCGCCTACGATAGCAATCGCTTGTATATTGGAATCGTTTTCTGAAACTGCTTTGAAAATCGCTGTTCGTTCAGCACAATTTGTTAAACCGTAAGAAGCGTTTTCGACATTACAGCCTCGATAGATCGTATTATTATTTGTTAATACAGCTGCACCTACTTTAAATTTAGAATAGGGACTATAAGAGTTTTTTCTTGCTTCAATGGCTTCATTAACTAAATGTTGCTTGTTCATATGTGTATGTCTCCATTTCGTGAATAAAGTTCTTTTTGTTTCTTTGAAAACCTTTACAATGGATACTATAACATAGAGGTTGAACAAATGTAATGTGTTTATGAACATATGTAAAAAGATATTTATGGATTAATTTTAAAAAATATCCAATTTGGTTCAACAGAGTCAAATAAACCTTTTACATTAACATTTTTTATTCTTAATTGAGCAAGTCTTAAAGTGTAGGGTATCATTAGTTAGGATGATGTTAGTTTGATAGTGGAGTTGATTTGTGGTGAAAGTAACTGCGAAGTGTCCTGCATCATGTGGTGAATTAATGCAAGGTTGGATAGAGGGGGGAGAAAAGCTTGTTTCGTATCCTATCAATTGGTATAGTGAAGTGACCTTAGAACTTGAACATACGTTTATTCTGAACAATCCACGTCATTCCAAGGCTTGGCGAGCATTTTATACAACATGTAAGTATTATGATGTTTCTATAAACAGCCTACCTCCTATTAGTTTGACAATTGCTTCAACGATTCCCGTTGCAAAAGGTATGGCAAGTAGCACAGCGGATATAGCTGCGACAGTTGCAGCGACAGCTAGGTTACTTGGTTACAAGATAACATCACATGAGCTAGCGAAAATTTGTCTTTCGATGGAGCCAACAGACAGTACTATATTTCCGAATCTTACGCTCTTTGATCATTTATGTGGTGAAGTAATCGTGGAATCCTCATGGTCTCCACGTTTTGGTGTGCTTGTTCTAGAGCCGTTAGATATATTAATAACAGAAGAGTTTCATAAAAATGACTATAAAGCGATATATCAAAAGCAAGCACATCAGTTAGAAGAAGCCTATTTATTATATAAACAAGCAATTGAGGAGAGATCTCTTTTGAAATTAGGACAGGCTGCCACTATTAGCGCAACAGCTAATCAAGTAATACTACCCAAACCAAAATTTAATGAGATATTAGAGATTGTCGATACAGTTGATTTGTTAGGAATAAATGTAGCACATAGTGGTACGGTAATCGGAGTATTGTATGATGAAGAGATGATGAATAGGCAAGACTTGTTTTATCGCTTAGAAGAAAAACAAATATTTGAAGCATATCCTCGCTATCATTTTCATCATGCTGTTAATGGAGGAGTTTCCATTCAAGTAAACGAAAAAAGTACTAAATTATAAAATTCTTTATGGTACATTATTGGTGAAACACATTAGAAAGTTATTTACATATTCATTTTTATCCCGTTATAACTGGCGCTAGAGACTCCCACTACAAAACGAAAGTAAAAGCGAAGACGTTTAAGTGGGAGATGAAGAGCCAGTAAGAACCTGATTGGTTCAACTAATAATCGGTGGGGATGGACGAACACCCTCACCACTTTATCATAATGTATCATTGTTTTAGGGAGGCTTTTGAAATGCAAGTGATTATTTTTGGGATCGCATATGTATTGGATTTAATAATTGGTGATCCTTCGAATTGGCCTCATCCTGTTCGTATAATTGGTAATAGCATTAATGTTTGTGTTAAAGCTATTCGAAAAGTTTGTAGAACTGAAGCGCAATTGAAAATTGGCGGATTGTTTTTATGGATCATCATCGTAGGACTTACTTATTCCATTACATGGGGAATCCTTCAATTAGCTCAGTTTAATATTATTGTCTATTGGGTTGTTTCGATTTATTTAGCATATACCACTCTAGCAACAAGATGTCTTGGTGATGAGGCTCGAAAAATATGGCATACACTACAACGAAGCTCTATCGAAAAAGCACGAAGACAATTATCGATGATTGTTGGACGTGATACAAGTGAATTATCAAGAGATGACATTTCCAAAGCAACGGTTGAAACGGTTGCGGAAAATGCAAGTGATGGCGTAGTAGCTCCATTATTTTACTTACTAATCGGTGGTCCTGCACTAGCAATGGCATATAAAGCAGTGAATACACTGGATTCTATGGTTGGTTATCAAAATGAGAAATATCGTTCAATTGGCTATTATTCAGCTAAGATAGATGACATCGTTAATTACATACCTGCTCGATTAACGTGGTTATTTCTTGTAGCAGCAAGCTTCATCTTACGTTTAAATTGGCGTGATGCGTTTCGTATCGGTTGGCGTGATCGTAAACAACATAAAAGCCCCAACTGTGCTTTCCCAGAAGGTGCGGTTGCTGGTGCGTTAGGGTTACAGTTAGGCGGTGCTCATTATTATTTTGGTGAATTAGTAGAAAAGCCGTACATTGGTGATGATTCTCGTGGAATTACAACAGCTGATATTTTAATTACAAACAAATTATTGTATACATCTTCTTTTATTGCATTACTTTGTTTTTCTGTGATCCGCTTAGTTGTGGAACGATTTATTTAAGTAGTTAAACTAACAATTATTTCGTTATTGGTAAGAAAACGAGGCAAAGGGGCGGTATGATGTATCCAATCATGCTTGATGTGACGAACAAACCAATCGTCATTGTTGGTGGGGGACGAATTGCTCTTCGGAAAGCGAAAGGGCTTGTGAAAGAAGGAGCTGCTGTTACTATCGTGAGTCCAAAACTAGTAGAAGGCTTTGCAGAGCTTAATCTTTCATGGAAACAGAAAAAATATGAAGCTAGTGATTTAGAAGGTGCTTTTCTAGTCTTGGCTTGCACAGATAATATGGAAGTAAATCGACAAGTTCGTAAGGATGCGGCTCCCAATCAGCTTGTGAACATTACGAGTGAACAAGGGCTTTCCAACTTTCACAACATGGCTGTAGTTGAACATGAAGAGTGCGTCATAGCTATATCGACAAGAGGAGCTAGTCCTAGTCGAGCAAAGCAGTTAAGAATGGAGTTAGAAGATTGGCTAAGGGAACAATAATATAACAAAGGCTGCGTCGTAATGGTTTTGCATTGCGAAGCAGCCTAATTTGTGTCCCCTGGGAATATTTAAGCTTGTTAACTTTATTTTGTTTCTTTCTAAATCTTACAAAATCGTAAGTTTTATGAAATATACTTCAATATGTGCTTATCCTTTTTGTGTATAAACTGAAAATATAGAAAAAGAGGAGGACGCATGATGAGAACAATATTACGAGGTATAGTGCAGTTAGGAGATGAAGAAAATCATGTATATTAAACTTTCCGCACGTAATGTGAAAAGAAGTTTTAAAGATTACTTCATTTATTTTTTAACACTTACTTTTGCTGTTTGTATTTTTTATAGTTTTAACTCCCTTTCCGAACAAAAAGCGATGATGGATGCGTCTTCAAGTACTGCAGATATTTACAAGGTCATGCTTCAATTAATAGAAGGGATTTCGGTTTTTGTATCAATTGTTTTAGGTTTTCTTATCATTTTTGCTAATAATTTTCTAATTAAGCGACGGAAGAAAGAACTTGGTTTATATACAACCTTAGGAATGAGCAAATATAAGATTTCACGTATTTTGGTACTAGAAACATTCTTTATTGGCATCATTTCCTTAGGTGTTGGATTAGCGGCAGGAGTGATGGTTTCACAAGGACTTTCGATTGTAGTAACGTCTTTGTTTAAGGCAGATATAACGAAGTACGATTTTATCTTTTCGAGTGGAGCGCTAATAAAAACGGTTGTATATTTTGGGATTATCTTTTTGTTTGTTATGCTTTTCAACAGTGTTGTTATTTCAAGGTATAAATTAATTGATTTATTAATAGCTGATAAGCAAAATGAAAGATTGAAAATACGTAAAACATCTACGTCTGTTGCACTATTTATCATCTCTATTGTAATCTTAGGCGTCTCATATGCCATCATGTTGCAGAAAGGCTTATTAGGTGGTATGTCAACAGTATGGACGGCGGTGGGACTTGGTTCATTAGGAACTTTCTTATTTTTCATGTCTTTATCAGGGTTTGCTTTAAATTTGTTACAGAGAAATAAAAATATATATTTTAAAGATGTAAATATGTTTGTGCTTCGCCAAATTAATAGTAAAGTGAACACAACTTTTATTTCTATGACGATCATTTGTTTAATGCTGTTCTTTACTATTGGTGTTCTTTCAACAGGTTTTAGTTTGAATCAAGAAGGGAGCAAAAGATTAGATTTATCGACTCCGTACGATGCTTCAGTTTCTGTATATGTAGATAAAAATAGTTCCGTAAAAAATATTGATGACGCGGCAAAAAAGCTGGGGATTGACTGGGATAATTATGGAGAAGCATTTAGAAGTTATCAATATGAAACGAATGTTAATTTTGAACAATTGTTATTTCCCTATATTAAGGATCAAAAACTGAAAAGGCAATTAAAAGAAGAAGCTAGTAAGCCCATCGTAGTTATTTCGAAATCAGATTATAACCGTCTTGTTCAGATGCAAGGGAAAAAAGCTATTCCATTGCAAGATGATGAAGTATTACTAGTATCTAATGTAGAAGATTTCATACCTACGCTCAATAATTTTCATGAGCATAATAAAACAATTGTTTTAAACAAACAAGAGTATAATCTTTCAAGTAAAGGTATTCATAAAATCAGTTTGAAGACGGATTATTTTCCTTCAAATTTAGTGCAAGTTGTCGCACCAGATGAAGCTGTAAATAAGATGAAACCGATCAGTTCAAGTGTAACAATTAACTACAATAGCAATGCTAAACAGCATGATGAAGAGCTGTATCACTTACTTAATTCCTTTATGAAAGATGGGGAAAATCAAAACTTAGATTTTTCAATTTTTGGTGCTACAAAACAATTAGTGTTAGACATGAGTATTGGTAATTCAACCATTTTTATATTTATCGGAATTTATTTAGGAATCATCTTCTTGATTTCTAGTGCAGCGATCTTAGCATTACAACAATTATCAGAAGCAAGTGATAATATTCAACGCTATACTATTTTGAAGAAAATAGGTGTGACAAAAGCGGGTATTCATAAATCCATTTTTAGACAAGTGTTTATATACTTTATGATGCCGTTATCTTTAGCAATTGTGCATTCTATTTTCGGAATTCAAGTAGTAAATGATGCCGTAAAAATCAGTGGTGCAGATAGTGTGCTTATTCCTTCATTCATTACGGCATTGATTATGATTGTTGTATATGGTGGTTATTTTGTAGCAACTTATACGGGATATAAAAATATCGTGAAATAAAGTGGTTTGTTGGAGACATCCTGCATTAGCAGGGAAGATATAAAAATTAGAAAAACTGTCAATGAAAATGCATACCTAACCCTTAGAAAAGTCTTACAATCAAAGTAGAGAGACTTGGAACGGGAGGTACTTGTAATGAATCGAATTGAGCGCGAAGAGAAAACAATCAGTATAATGATCGACATGTATTGTAAAAACGAACATGAACAAGATACTTTGTGTGAAGAATGTCGGAAGTTAAAAGAGTATGCTTATTTTCGTTTATCAAAATGTCCATTTCAAGGGAAGAAGCCAGCGTGTCAAAATTGCAAAATTCATTGTTATAAACCGGAAATGAAAGATTTCGTTAAGGATGTTATGAAAAAGAGCGGACCGAAAATGATTTTAAAACATCCATATTTTGCGGTCATGCATGTTGTTGATACAATGAAGAAGGCTCCTGACTTACCGAAGAGGAATAGAGCTAAATAAAATTAATTTAGCAAAAGATAAATGATTTGGCGCTATATTTATTTCCTTATATAATGTTAATGAATGGTTTAAAAGTGTTTTTAAATATAGGAGGAATATATATGCAAGAACTTCAACATAAATCGGCTGTTATTACGGGTGCAAACAAAGGAATTGGGAAAGCAACAGCAATAGCTTTAGCCAAAGAAGGTGTAAATCTTGGCTTTATTGCAAGGAATGGAGCAGAATTAGAGAATTTATGTCAGCAACTTGAGAAGGAATATGGTATTAAAGCGGTATATGCTACGGCAGATATTTCGGTTAAAACAGAAGCTGAAGCAGCAGCGGAAAGTCTGATCTCTCAATTGGGAAAAGTTGATATTCTCATTAACAACGCTGGTACTGCATCATTTGGAACATTACTTGATATGGACCCAGAAGAATGGGAAAGAATTATCCGTGTAAATTTAATGGGTACATATTATATCACTCGCAAAATATTACCAACAATCCTTGAGCAAAGTGAAGGAAGCATTATTAATGTGTCTTCAACAGCTGGAGAAAAGGGCTTTGCTAATGGAAGTGCTTATTGCTCATCAAAATTTGCTGTTCTAGGATTAACTGAATCACTTATGCAAGAAGTTCGTAAATCGAATGTTCGTGTTACAGCCATTACGCCAAGTACGGTAGCTACAGACTTAGCTGTAAATGCTGGGCTGAAAATTGGTGATGAAGATCGTATGATGCAACCTGAAGATATTAGTGAGTTAATTCTATCTATCCTTAAAATGCCACAACGTGTCTTTATTAAATCAGCAGGTATTTGGACAACGAATCCACAATAATTTTTTTAAAAAAAGCTGTACCTGATAAAGTAAGTAGTACAGATAACGTGGAGAAACAACAGAAATAGTATATAAATCGAGTACGAAATCTCAAAGGTTTTGTACTCGATTTTTTTATTATTGTTATAGAGGATGAAAGAAAATCTCGGAAGGAATAGATGAATTATGTTAAAATTCAAACAGAACGAAAATGAAATTTTATTTCATTAGAGAAAAAGATTTTTGAACAAATTTACATTTTAGATCTAGCAGACTGGGGGAAATAATTTGAAGGATATTGTTAAAGCACGAATAGAGGATTTAGAAAAAATTGTTGAAATAGATAGTGAGGTTATTGGGAATAAAAGTAGACAAAATTACATACAAAACGCCATTGAATGTGGACGCTGTATAGTTGCGATAGAAGAAAATTCTATTGTTGGATTTTTAACATACGATACTAACTTCTTTGATTGCGCGTTTATGTCCCTAATTATAGTATCACCATCTAAGAGACGAAAAGGTTATGCAAGTTACATGATGGATTATATGGTGAATATATCACCAACTCCGAAAATATTTTCTTCCACTAATCGTTCTAACGATCCTATGCAGCAAGTTTTTGAATCAAATGGATTTGTGCAGAGTGGAATAATTGAAAACCTTGATGAGGGAGACCCTGAAATTGTTTATTTTAAGTCAAAATAATCGTTATTCCAGAAAAAAGCTTTATTGAGTAATTCGATATTAAAGTTGGAAAGCTCAGCGTTTTTTTTGCTCTGAGCTTTTTGGTGTGCTATTTAGGATTATCTCAACGATAACTGAACTAATGACTGTTGACACTCCTACCCCTTCATTGTATCTTTTTTTCAGACAAATAAGGTAGCGATAAAATACCCTTTGTCTGACCGAACTTTCATTGTTTTTTATACACTAAAAATATTGTTACTGAATAGAAGTGAAACAGTTGCTCCGTATTCTCTTTGGTATGTATATTCAATGGTTTGGATACAATCACTTCTATTGAAAACAACTTCTGTTATTTCACCTTCACTATTATAAATCCTATATAGCTGGTTTTAAAAAACTTATTCATGATGTCCTCCCTTGGGTCTTTGAATGATATAAAAAATTTAAATTTTAACATTTTTCTGTATTAAAAGATAATACTATTAATGTAATAGAGCTTTTCGGGATTATATTGTACGTTAAAGCGGTTAGATTAGGAGGTGTTTTATGCCGGTAATTATACATCGTCAATATATTAATGCACCAATTGAATTGTGTTTTGATTTAGCTAGGAATGTAGAAGTTCATACGATTACGACTTCTAAAACGATGGAACGTGCTGTTGGTGGTGTAACAAAAGGTATGTTAGAAAATGGAGACATTGTAATATGGGAAGCTATCCATTTTGGTGTTAAACAAAAGTTGGCGGCCAAAGTAATATTTATGGATAAGCCGTATAAGTTTATTGATATTATGTTAGAAGGGGCTTTTCATTCATTTACTCACACGCATGAATTTATCGAGATGGAAGAGGGAACAGAAATGATAGATCACTTTCAATATAAATCACCATTTGGGCTGCTTGGAAGAATAATAGATTATGTGTTTTTGGAGAGATATATGAGTGCATTTTTAAGTTCACGTGCAAAGGCACTTAAAGAAATTGCTGAAAACTAGAAACATAAATGAAGAGAATAAAATCATCTTCTCATCATTATATGTTTATTTTCTATCACAATTTGTTACAATCATTGTAATAAGAAACTAAAGGGAGATTAATAACATCTTAGTTATGAAAAAATTAATTGGTTTAATTGCTATTACAGTTGTACTTGGGGGATGTAGTATGCTCTCAAGTGGAACAATGAAGTCAGAAGTATCGCCATTAGATGTACCGCTAGTGTTACAATACCCAGAATTACCAAGAGGGTGTGAAGTAACAAGCTTAGCCATGTTGCTTCAATATAGTGGTTATGATGTAGATAAAATGGATTTATCTGAAGAAATTGCTCATGAGCCTTTTGAAGAAAATGGCTTAAAAGGGAATATGCATAAAGGGTTTGTTGGTGCGATGGATACACTGGACAAAGATGGGCTAGGCGTGTATGTTGAGCCGATTGTAGATCTAGCTAAATCGTATGCACCGAATTGGAAAGTGAAGAATTTGACAGGAGAGCCAACGGATGCTTTATATGAAGCTATCGGTAAAGGCTATCCGGTTTGGGTTATAACAAATGCTAGATTTAAAGAATTAACAGTTGACCATTTCCAAACATGGGAAACGGCTGATGGTCCTATGGAAGTTACTTATCGTCAACATAGTGTCGTTATGACAGGCTATGATGAAGAGAACGTCTATGTAAATGATCCAATGAAATCAGAGAAGAATATTGCATTAAATCGTGCAGATTTTGAAGAAGCATGGATACAAATGGGAAGCCAAGCGATGTATATAGCACAGAAATAATTAAAGAAAAAACACATCCATAATGTTTTAATGGATGTGTTTTTCTTTTTTAAAAGATAAGAAAGCATATAATTTTGTGCGGTGT
>NZ_JBALMO010000104.1:0-8085 GCF_036963345.1 Bacillus sp. JJ722 | reverse complement strand
GACAATCGAATCGCTTAACAGCTCTTCGTGTTTCCTTTATCTCAGTCGAAGGGCGAAAGAAGATACGGAGCAAAACGGGTGCTTACGCTTTTCTTATTTTGCAGAAAGTTCATCTTCTGTTACCCATTTATGGTTCTTTACTTCATCTCCACCAGTAGTTGGCTTGTAATCAACCATATAAACAGTAGTCTCTTTAGCTGTATCAATAACTGCCTTTGCATCTTCCATGCCTTTCATATGTTCGGCATCTAAAGTGACTTCTGTTCCAGGTTCAACTTTATTATTTCCTGCATTTTCAATTTCTTCTTGAATGACCCATTTGTGATTTTTAACAGGTTCGCCACCTGTCTTTGGAGTGTAAGTGATAGAGTAAACCGTTGTGTCATATGCTCCAACAACTATTCCTTCAGCTCCGTTCATGCCTTCCATATGATCTGTATTGATTACGACCTTGCTTCCAACTTTATATTTTGGATTCTCGGCTTGTTTCAATTCATCAGGAATATCACCAGATTCATCGTGGTTCATATCCTCGTGATTGTTATTATTATCAGTATTTTCAGTGGGATTCACATGCTCCTTGGCGTTATTTTTATCGTCGTTGTTATCTCCGCATGCTACCAACATAAATACTGAAAGGATGGAAACTAAGCCAATTTTAATAATTGAACTTTTCATTTTATAACCTCCAAGTAAATAAGTATTGTTGATTACGCTTTTCCCTCATTTACATATTTGAAACATTTATTATGTACTGATTCTAAAAGTATGTATGAATCCATGAATTTAAAACATGTATAAATGTATATTTTTACTGAAAATGAAAAAAATAACTTCAATAAATGAAGGGGGTTTAGAAGAATGCATAAAGTCATATTGTCTATTTTGATTGCCGCTCTATTTAGTTTGAGTTTTACGCATATGTCTTCAGCAGAAGAAAAGCAGAATGTTGAGAAGAAAGTACAGTTAACAAGTGAACAACAAGCTGAAGTAAAAGCCATTCAGAAAAATATTCTGGAGCAAAAGAAGAAATTAATTAGCAAATATGTAGAATACGGGCAATTGTCTAAAGAGGATGGCGACAAGTTAATTAGCCGTTTTGATCATAAGTTTAAGAAGATGGAAGAAATGGGATTTCAAGTGCCGAATCATCATCACTTTAATAAGAGAAATACGCACAGATGAGGTTAATAAAAGAAGTCAGTGGCTAAGTACTGACTTCTTTCTTATTATTCGAATAATTTACTCATTTCCTTATTTATCCTACAATAATTAAAGTCACTTTGGCTCAGAATAAGATAAATGAGGTTAAATTATATGGACTTACGAGATATTTTACAATTAGATTTTGCTTATTTAGAAACGTTTACGAACCGTAAAGACACAGCTTGGGGAACACTATTTTGTAACGAGGAACAACCAAACTATTATGATGCAAACCATGCACATATACATGAATGCTGTAATAATCCAGAATTAGTAATGAATGAAGTGGTTAGTTATTATAAGTCGAAAGGAATTATTCCAAGATTTTATATGTATAATATAGATCAACAGCAAGAGCTCATTTCGTATTTAATAGAGAATCATTTTGATTTTGAAGAGTTAGTTGCACCTGTCCAATTATGGAATGATGAAATTTCTAATATAGAAAAGAATAAGCTAGTAACCATTGAAGTAGTGACAAAACAAAACTATGATGAAGCTCTTAAAATTGAATGTAGTATTAAAGAGTTTGGTAGTAAAGATGTTAGAGAGAAAGCATTTGCTCAAGAGTTTCATCATTCCCAATTTACTCATTATCTACTTCGATACAATGGCATAGCTTGTGCGACTGCTTGTATTTTCATACATGAAAATCAAGCACGGATGGAAAGTGTCGCCACTTTAGAAGAATTTCGCGGAAGAGGCTTAATTGGAGAGCTTATTCAACATATTCAAAGAGAAGTCGTACATAAAGATTTGCACAAGCTTTGGGTGTTTCCAATTAACGAAAAAATCGAAAAAGTATATCGAAAATATGGATTTAACACAGTTGCAAAATTGCAGACGGGTCACGCATTTTTAGGAGGAAGAAGTATTAAGGAAATACAAGAATCTTAGTGAACTAAGGAATTTATTTATTCAGAGTTAGCTAGACTAATAATAATTGGCGGAGGGTGAAAGAAATCCTCCACCAATTAATGCTATTTGAGTCTAAAATTTATAACTGAAGCCGTGAAAATACTATGACACTTATGGTAAATGGATAGTTGTGGCTAGTAGCTGTAGTTTTGCTTCATTTCTAATGACATATCCACGACCTTCTTTTTCAATATAGCCTTCTTTTAAGAATTGTGCGAATACATGGAGTAAGTGACGGTATGAGACGCCTAAATATTCACATACCTCTTTGTGTTTTTCTTTGTAAAAATGATCATCAGCTGAAAGCAAGATAAATCCTGCAAGTCGATTTTCAAGAGGATAAGCGAGACTTTGTGTATATTTCGCTGATACAACCGTTATCTTGTTACTGAGAAATGTGCATAAGTATTTGAGAAATGTAGCATCGTTTAATAATTCATCTTTACAAGTGTGAAAAGGGATCGCAAAGCAGACTGCTCTTGTCGCTGTTTGAATACCTTTTGAATAATACGTTTCGTGTAATAACTCCATTTCACCAATAAATGTTCCTGGTTGGATAAAATTTATGAGTGAGACTTTGCCATTTCCATGTGTGAAATAGATTTTTGCTTTTCCTTCGACAAGATAATACAAATATTTTGGACATGAACCTTCTCGGATAATAAATTCTCCTCGTTCAAATTGGTGCACTTGAATGTGCTCGGTAATTGGAAATGAAAAGAACGACTGAATTGGATTTTTCTCGATATATGTACTGCGGCTAGGCTCAGGTATTATATTCATTTTTGCCTCCAATAAATGAAAAATATGAGATATCTCATATTATTGTAGAAAAAACCGTGCTATGATGCAATGAGTACGGAGGGATTAACATGAATAATCAGCGATGGATGTCGCAAAACTTTTTTACATTTTTTATGACGTGGGGAGTCTTTTTACCTTACTGGACAGGGTGGCTCATTGATGCAAAAGGCTTGAGTGTAGCGGAAGCGAGTTTAATAATGAGCTTCGGTCTTGTTGCTCGTGGCGCTTCAACGTTATTTGCATTTCCGCTAGCTTCTAGTCGTTGGAGTAATAAAATAGTCATCGTCATTTTGACAGTAGGGGCACTTCTCGCAGCACTTCTTTACATACCTGCAAACTCGTTTACATCGCTGTTTGTTGTTACACTGTTATTTAGTGTGTTTTATCCAGCACTTTTGCCAGCTCTCGATAGTACAGCAGGCATATTAGTGCAGCACGGAAATCTTCATTACGGCAGAAGTCGTTCATATGGTTCGATTGGTTTTATTATTTCAGTTCTTATTCTTAGTGTTATTACAGGCTACTTTGGAGATTCAGCGATTCTATGGGGAATGATTGCAGGTCTTGTTGCTATGCTGCTCATGCTAAGTTTAGTAGCGACACCACAAGTCTTATTGGTAAAGCCAGAGAAGAAGAAATCAGTCTTATCAATACGTAGCCTATGGAATGTAAAAGGATTTCCGCTAGTCCTTTTAATCGTTGTTTTGCTGCAAGGGGCTCATGCTTCTTATTATAATTACGGTTATATTTATTTGCAGGATTTAGGTGTATCTAAATATTTTATAGGGATGATTATAAATATAGGAGTAGTGTTTGAAATTATCTACTTTGCTAAAGCAGACAATGTATTCGCGAAGTGGAAGCCTGCTTCATTACTTGTATTATCTGCAGCAGGATCTACTTTGCGATGGCTACTTGTTGCTTTCTTTCCAAATATTTGGGTATTCGTCATCTCACAAAGCTTACATGCCTTATCATTCGGTGTTGCTCATTACGCATTTATTCTCTACATCACGCAAAAGTTGCCGAAAGCACAAATTCCGAATGCGCAAGGCATATACTCCGCATTAGCACTAAGCTGGAGTACGGCCATTTTAACATTGTTAGGTGGAGCATTATACGAAATTACACCGGGCTACGCATTTTTAGGAATGATTATTTGTACTATACCAGCACTTTTCCTATCTTTACGCCTTCGAGTGCGTTCTTAAAAAGTAGGAAATTGTATAAATGGGGAAATTAACGCATTAAATGGTTGCTCAAAAGCAGCCATTTTTTTGTTTTGAAATACTGAGTAGGTTAGTTGAGAAAATCAATGTTCGAATAAGGATAAGAAACTACCTTTGTGTTAAACTCATCTTTTGTAAATGATGAGAACTCTATAATCTCATTTCTGAATTCTTCAAGTGATTCATTTGTAATGTATATGTCTATGATTGCACTGCATGATATTCCTTTCCACTTCATTTTTATTTCAAAAAAATCAACATCTTCCCATATTTTTGTTATTTTTAGGCTTGGCTCTAGCATTAAAGTAAACTCCTTCTCTTATAGTACCTTTGTAGTACATATAAATATTTTAAATGATTCTATGAAAGACATATAATACCCAAACAGAAAGTTCATACACAAAGGAAAAGCTATGTGATACTGTAAAAATAAGGAGAAAATAGATGTGGCAAAAATGGAATGATGCCCAAACTATTAATTATAGAAAGAGAGAAGAGGTTATGAAAACAAGAAATAAGCTAGTTCGTATGTCGAAGGTACTTTCTATGTTTTTCAGTATCTTCCTTCAATTGTATTGGTATCGAATTCGAAAAAAACCAAAGGAAGATTGGGAACATCTTTGGGGTCGGATAGGGGAACGTTTCCGGAAAACATTATTTGAATTGGAAGGTTTGCTCATTAAAATCGGTCAGATTCTAAGTACTCGTGCTGATTTGCTACCGGAAGCATTTATTCGTCAAATTGAAGATCTTACTGATCAAGTTCCTCCTTCTGACTGGAATGAAATTCAAACCATACTTGAAAAGGAATGGGGAACATCTCTGCATCAACACTTTCTTTCTATAGAAAAAACAGCTATTGCATCGGCATCTATTGGAGAAGTATATAAAGGAGTAAGGCAAGATGGAACAGAAGTTGCGATTAAAGTAAAACGACCTTATATTGATAAGGTAGTCCAAACGGATTTCCGTATTTTAAGTATCGTCATATGGTTTGCGCATCATTTCGCTCCAATTCCTAAAGGATTCATCAATTTAAACGTCTTGTTTAAGGAACTTAAGCAAGTAATTCTTCAAGAGCTGGACTATGCAAAAGAACTTAATACTATTCTTGTATTTCAAGAGCGCTTTAAAGAGATGGAGATTGTTCAAATCCCTAATGTTCATGCTGAACTAAGTACATCAAATGTGCTGGTAATGGAGTGGATGGAAGGTGTACGACTGACCAATATGGAAGCTTTAGATCAAATGGACATGAATCGTGAGGAATTAGCACAAAGGCTTATTAAAGTGTTCCTCCCTCAATGGCTTGAGCCGGGGATGTTTCATGCTGATCCACATCCAGGAAATGTACTTCTATCTAAAGAAGGGAAAATAATCTTACTTGATTTTGGAATGATTGGGGAAATTACGAAAAAAGATGCGTCCTATTTTCAAGCATTAATTGAAAGCTTCCTTTCTAAAAATTACGAGAAAGCTGTAGATTGTTTATACCATTTAGGATTCTTGCTTCCTGAGGCTGATTCTAGCACGATTGAGCGATTGCTAGCAGAATTTCTTTCCATTCAACCTGCTCAATTAAAAGAAGTGGATTTAATGGCAATGAAATTAGAAATGAATGATTTAATAAAAGCCTTGCCAATTCAAGTCCCAACGAGATTTGTCTTTTTAGGTCGCTCGTTCATAACCATTGAAGGAATTATTCTTCATTTAACTCCAGAGGAAGAAATCCTGGACATTGGAAAACCTGTGTTTATGGAGTGGTTACAAAATCAAGGAAATAATAAGTGGCAATTTGTATGGCAATGGCTACAATCACAACCTGTTTTTAAGGTTTTTCATTCGATTACAGAATTTCTTGATACACCAAAAAAATTGGAGCAATTAAAGGAAATAGAACAAAGACGAAACTTTCAATTTACGATATATGAAAATAATAAAAAACGATTCTTTCAATTACTTTTACTAGGGCTAGTAGGAATTGCAGCAGCACTCTATACTTCACATACGCTTATTTGGTATCTATCCATTAGTTTAAGTGCGATCACGTCAATTGGATATATATCATGCAGCTATAGACAGAAGAAGTGGATGAAGTATATGCATGAAAAGCGGAGAGTATAAGATTTATTGTTTTATTATTCTGGTAGATTTTTAAAAAGAGTGAAAGGGGTATGTTGAAATGAAATTTGAGTTTTTAGGAACTGGGGGAGCAATGGCGATACCAAGACCATTATGTCAGTGCGAGATTTGCTCAGAAGCTAGAACGAAAGGTATTCCATTTAGTCGGATGGGACCAAGTTTATTCGTACATGGTGCTAATTTATTGATTGATACACCAGAAGATATTTATGCGCAAATTAATCGTTCAACCATTGAGCAAATAGACGGAATTATATACTCACATTGGCATCCTGATCACGTGATGGGGAGAAGAGTTATTGAATCATTAAGTGTCGATTGGTTTAACAATCCTCCTCAAAATAAGGAGATGAATGTTTATTTACCTGAACAAGTAGGAGAAGACTTCAATACTTTTCTTGGAAGTAGAGAGCATTTGGATTTTTTCAAACAACAAGGTTTTGCTAACATAAAGGAGTTAGTGGATGGAGAGAGTTTCGATTTGAATGGAATTAAAATTTCACCATTCCGATTAGCTGAAAATTATGTTTATGCTTTTTTATTAGAGCATCAAAACAAAAGAGTGTTAATCGCTGTTGATGAATTAAATAATTGGATACCTGATCATTCAATGGTTGGGCTCGATTTAGTAATCTTACCTGTTGGCATTTTTGAGTTTCATCCATTAACGGGAGAACGGTTATTATCTAGTGACCATCCTATTTTAAAAGAGGAAGCTACTTTTGAAGAGACATTAGAAGTAATTAAAGTACTAAAGGCTAAAAAAGTTTACTTAACTCATATCGAGGAACTTAATGGATTAAGCTTTAGTGATTTCAAAGAAGTAGAAAAAAAGTTAAAGGCATCGGGTTTAAATGTCGAATTTGCATTTGATACGCAAATAGTAAGTGTGTAGGATCTAGGTATCATTAATATGGAGGTTTTTATATGAATGAGAAGCTACATGAAGAGTTGATATCTACCTTTATTCATAAAAACTACGATATGGTGGTAACGGAATGTTTATACCTAAGAAGAAGTTTTAACGATCATTATTTTATTAAAACCGATTCGAACAAGTACATTTTTAGGGTGTATGTAAATAAAAAACACTATATTCAAAATGCTAACGATCTACTTTTCGAATTAGATTATCTCCTATATTTAAATGAGATGGCTATTCCTGTATCTATTCCTATTGTAAGTCGTTCCAATAAAACATTAGTTACATTGGAACGACTTACGGATATACGATATGTATCAATGTTTACTTTTGCGAAAGGAACTCCTTTACAATATGGATTATCTTGCACACAAGCTTATCTGTTAGGTGAAACTATTGCTAGAATGCATGAAGTATCAAAGGGTTTTACCTCCTGTTACTCACGCTATACACTAGATGTCCATCATCTTATTGTGGAACCACTTCAGGAAATTGAATACTATACGAGCTTATATCAACTAGGAAGCGTATCTTTCTTTCAAGAAAAAGCAGATAGTTGGATAGAAGAACTACTGGAGATGCCAATTAATCGATTAACATTTGGTCTAGTCCACGGAGACCTTAATCCATCTAATATACACTTTTGTAGAGAGCAAGGGTTTACTCTATTTGATTTTGATCATTGTGGATTTGGCTTCTACATACATGATTTAGCTGTAACCCTTTTGAGTTTCGCTCCGCAAACTTTTCTTAATATCGTGGAAGGATATCAGTCTATTAGACCTCTACTAAATGAGGAAAAAAGATTTATTAAAACGTATGCAGATATTCTCTTATTAAAAAAATATAAAGATATTTTAAATA
>NZ_JBALMO010000103.1:17406-28107 GCF_036963345.1 Bacillus sp. JJ722 | reverse complement strand
GAATCGCTTATCAGCTCTTCGTGTTTCCTTTATCTCAGTCGGTGGTCTCCAGTCCATACGGAGCAAAACGGGCGCTTCCGCTTTTCTTATTATATATCTTTTCTAACTAAATCGAAAATATGACTCCATGTTTCTTTTTGGAAAACTTCTGATGGTTTACCTTCTCCGATAACACTATAGCCAACCATACAGCCGATTACTACAGCGAGAACTATTGCAAGAAGTACTAGAATGACTCTCAACCAGATAGGAATAAGTCGAATGCGGATCTTCTTTGGCTTCGCCTCTGGTTGATTTAGTTGTTGTTCTTGCTTAAATTCTTCTCTGGTAAGTTGATTTGTTTCCATAAATTTCGTTCAAACTCCTTTAACGTACCCCATTAATTAGACCGAGCATTTGATCAGCAATTGTTATTGAACGAGATTGTAACTGATATTGGCGCTGAACGTTCATTAAATCGGTTAATTCCTTTGACATATCTACATTAGAAGCTTCTAACGCATTTTGTTGAATGGATATATCTTGGCGCAAAGCACCTGTTAATTCGGTTAATATATCCTCTTCATTAATCCCTAATTGTGCAGCATTTTCTGCTAAACCTACAACATTTCCTTGTTTATGCTCTAAGTATTGCGGATTTTGGACAGATACCATACCTAGTTGAAAGCTTTGGGTAGCGCCATTTGATGACGTTACTACAAGTGTACCATTTTCTCTAAAAGAAATGTCTTTTACATCATCATTAATTACAATTGGTTGATTGTTTTGATCGACTAAATAGTCACCATTATTTGTAACTAGACTTACTTGATTAGCTCCTGTTGGCGATAAATAAAATGCGCCATCTCTAGTGTATTGAATTTGACCATTTACATTTATCTTAAAGTATTGATTCTCTTTCGTTATTGCCACATCTAATGGTCGTCCCGTAACCTTAATACTTCCTTGCGTTTGAATATGCTTAACGAGACCTAGTTGCGCCCCCACACCTTGACGAATACCATTAGGTGTTAGACGGCCTTTCTCTTTATCCTCACGAGGTTGATTGTTGAACTGTTGAACTAGTAATTCACTAAATGTACCATCTTTTCTTTTATAAGCCGTTGTTTGTGCATTCGCTAAATTGTTACCAATCATGTCCATCTGCAATTGAAGCTGAGACAATGTATTAGTAGCTGTTATCATTGTACGATTCATTTTTTCATCCTCCAAGAAATTTCAACAAGTTACTTATGAATTATCCAATTCTTCCTACTTCATTCACAGTTTTTTCTAGACTTCGATCATAAGCTTGCAGAATTTTTTGGTTTGCTTCAAATGCTCGATAAGCTGTCATCATATCAGTCATCGTTCTAGATGGATCTACATTTGATTGTTCCAAAACTCCCTGTTGTAAAGAAAACTGTACGCCAGGCACATTATTCGCCATCGGAAGTTGTCCGCCATTCGAATAATACATGCCATCCGATTCTTTCACTAATGAATATGGATTCTCAGCATAAGCAACACCTAAGCTCGCTACAAATTGACCGTTCTCATAAATATCTCCATTGTTATTAACAGTAAATTGATCGCTGTTCAACTGAATACGTTGTCCCTGCGAATCTAACACATAATAACCACCTGGAGTTGTTAAGTACTTTTGTTGATCAAGTGTGAAATTACCATTTCTTGTGTAACAAATTGCGCCTTGATGCATAGCTGTATAAAAGACCGATCCATTCTTCCCATTTTCTTCATTAACAGGCATAGCAATGTCAATTAAAGCTATGTCTGTTTTATTACCAGTCTCTTGTATATTACCTTGTGTAAATGTTGGAGTAGCTTCCTGCATATATACACCTGTATTTAATCCGCCTACAAACGAATTAATCGGTAAATTTAGACCTTTCTCCGTTGGAATATTCGTTTTATCAAAACGTTGTATTAACATTTCTGGAAAAGCTCTCATACTGGATTGATCTGCTTTAAAACCTGGCGTTCTTGCATTGGATAAGTTATTCGTTAACATTTCCGTTCTTCGTTGTTGGGCAATCATTCCTGTTGCTGCCGTATAAAAACCTCTAAGCAAAATCTCCACCCCTTTACTGGCCGAACATGCAATTACTTTTATTATATATAATTTATCGTCTAAACAGATAGTATTTTTAGCCTTATTCCCATAAAGTGAAACTTTAATCGGGTTCTTACTGACGCTTAATCTCCCACTTAAACGTCTTCGCTTTTACTTTCGTTTTGAAGTGGGAGTCTTAGCAGCAGTTAGAACGGGATAAAAAAAGTGCCTCAAAGCTTATGCTCAGGCACTTTATCAACCGCAAAAAAATTATCCAAAACGGCGACTTGAAATTTTATCTACATTATCAAGCATAACCCCTGTACCAATGGCTACACAATCCATTGGATTTTCAGCTACCAATACTGGTACTTTTAACTCTTCAGCTAATAGCATATCGATACCGTGAAGTAAAGCTCCACCACCAGTAAGAATAACACCACGATCAATAATATCAGCTGATAGCTCAGGTGGCGTTCTCTCTAGTACGCTTTTCGCTGCTTGAACAATTACAGACACAGATTCACGTAATGCCTCTTCAATTTCAATAGAATTAACAGAGATTGTACGTGGTAATCCAGATACCATATCACGTCCACGAATTTCAATTGTCTCATTGCGAGAACCTTCGAAAACTGTAGCCACTTCAATTTTAATGTTTTCAGATGTTCTTTCCCCAATTAACAACTTATATTTACGCTTTATATAGTGAAGGATTTCATTATCAAAATTATCTCCAGCCATCTTAATAGAAGCAGATGTTACAATATCCCCCATAGATAGAACAGCGATATCTGTAGTACCTCCACCGATATCAACAACCATGTTACCACTTGGTTGGAAGATATCCATGCCAGCACCAATTGCAGCTACTTTTGGTTCTTCTTCTAAGAAGATTTTCTTACCGCCGCTTTTTTCCGCTGCTTCTTTGATTGCTTTTTGCTCAACACTTGTAATGTTAGTTGGGCAACAAATCAGAATTCTTGGTTTAGATAAAAATCCTTTTACGTTCAATTTATTAATAAAATGCTTTAACATTGCTTCTGTAATATCAAAGTCCGCAATAACACCATCTTTTAATGGGCGGATAGCCACAATATTTCCTGGTGTACGCCCGACCATGCGACGAGCTTCTTCACCTACTGCTAGTACACGATTTGTATTTTTATCAATCGCTACTACAGATGGTTCGTTTAAAACTATTCCTTTACCTTTAACATGAATCAAAACATTAGCAGTTCCGAGGTCTATTCCTATATCCCTAGCAAACATGGCTTTTTTTTCCTCCTCAAATACGTACATTCACAGCAATATCTGTCCTAATTGTATATTTTAACATATCCCATAGTCCATAGTAAGAAGATTTTAGTAAAACACATTATTTTTAATAAAAAAATTACGAACAAAGCAATCATAAAATTATTATTTTCATATATAGGTAAAACATACTCTTATTAGCACTATTGTCTCATATAATAAAACAACAATAAAAAGCCTTTAGACATATTTGTCCAAAGGCACATTCCTTTCCCTTACTAAACCATTTCTTCTTCTGGTTTTTTATATTTTAGTTTAGTTGCTTCTCCTCCGCGTAAATGTCTAATTGATTTATGATAGTCTAAGATTTCCTTTACTTCGTTTGCAAGCTCTTGATTAATTGTAGGAAGTCTCTCAGTCAAGTCCTTATGAACGGTACTTTTGGATACTCCGAATTCTTTCGCAATCACGCGAACCGTTTTCTTTGTCTCCACGATATACTTCCCTATCTTGATTGTTCTTTCTTTGATGTAATCGTGCACACCACTCGACCTCCCTAAATTGGATGTGAGAAGTGTGAAATGAGATTCGCTTCAAATGATCAATTAGTATTTTCTCTGGAGTTACAAAGATTATATATATAACAAGTTATTAGACTTCTATAAACGACTCCTCACCTCAACCACTCTCTTTGTAAGGTTTCTAACATTTTATTAGCTTGGGCGATATAATATGCACGAAAAACACAATAAGGACAAGGAGTTTACACATTTTTTTGTATCTTTTATAAAAAATTAGCAAAAAACTAACTCAAATGAAATAGAATTAGTTTTTTCAAACATACTTTACGTTTCATTATTACCCATTCACACGAGACAAATCACCTAACGTGCGTAAACCTCGATCATGCAGTTGCCATAACAATTCGACGAATAAGTACGCCGTTGTTAACGCATCACCAATTGCTGAATGCCTTGGATAAATTCGAGTATTAAAAGCCATCGCATAACGTTCTAAATCTCTAATATCATAGGCCGGTGCTAAAAAGCCAATTAAATTTAATGTATCAATAGATTTATACTTACGATAAGCTAACTTCTCACGCTTCAGTTCGCTTTTCAATACCAACATATCAAAACTCACATAATGTCCAACAAAACAAGTACTATTCGTTTCAGAAATAAAATCAAAAAAACGGTACATTGCTTCTAAAGCTTGAGGAGCATCCCGAACCATGTCGTCCGTAATGGAAGTTAACTCGGTTATTTCCTGAGAAATTTGTCGGTTAGGATTAACATATGTCTGAAATTGTTGATCTTCAATAACCTCAAATCCCTTTACCTGAACAGCTCCTATTTCGATTAACCGATCAGCTTTTTCAACTTGAAATCCTGTTGTTTCCGTATCAAACACCGTATAACTTAATTCGGATAGTGGCGTAGATAATGGCAGATTGTCATAATTTAAAGGACAGTCAATGTTTTTATTAAGAAAGAAAATGGGACTCTCCTCCTTTAGTATTGGGAAATGCATTTCCTTTAAATTTGCATAGAAAATTGGTAGAACATTTTATTTTGTAATTCTTTTAATGTCTTTACACTAATAATAAGTTCTTCCTTTTCTCTCGTCGTAAGTGCAGTAAAGTATAATACTGATGAAGAACCCTCACCCTTCTTTGCTTGCTTCCATCGTAGTTGAACATACAGCGTAAGCACTTGATTAACAACTTCTCTCAAGTCATGCGCAAAGTTGTGTGAAAGCACTCCTTGTTGCTCTAAAGCTTCTATTCTTCCAAATGGTGTTCCTGATAAAACACCATGAACCATCGATAAGATTTGTAAACTGTGATGATAAGGGAATAATATATCTTTCTTCATATCAATACTTTTCTTTTCCAGTCTAAATAAAGAACGAATTGGTTGCCCTAATAAAGTCATCGGTCGTTCTTGTTCTATTTGCGCTAAACGGAATAGAAATAAATGATAACGCTGCAATGTTTCATCTATAATATCTTCAAACGCAGTATGCAAATTCTCATCACCATATACCATTCGGTAAGAGAAGAAATTAATCGCAAGTAATAGCTGTTCATTCGAAGACTGTAATCCCCATTCCTTGAGACGTAAACGCCATTCATGAAGTGTCCCACGCCATTTCGCTTCACTCGACATCATTAATCCTTTACATCTCGCATAGCCTGCTAACTCTAAATAGTGAACGATCTTCTCACCTAATCGTTTAAAAAATGAATGCACCTGCTCTTCGTGATCGCTATCTTCAAAAACAAGAAAATGATCTTGATCCGTGAGTATAAATTGTTCTCCACGACCACTACTTCCCATCATATACAAATTAAAAGCTACAGGTGGTATAAGACCCTCATTGTCTTTAATATCTTTAAGAGCTAAATCGACCGATCGCTTAATAAGTCGATCAAACAGTTTCGTAACAACAGCTAGCGCATTAACCATAGGGACTTGTTCTTTTAGCAACGTTTCAAAAACTTTGTAAATGGCATTTTTCACTGAACGCAATGAATGAGCATCAGCTTCATCAATCCGTCTAATCGTCTTTAACATGCTTTCATTCTTCTTACGCATTAAATCTGAAAGTGTGAGCATTCCACATACCGTTCCTTGATCTTCAACAGGTAGTCGGTTAACACCATTCAATACCATCATTGATAAAGCTTCGTAATAATAGGAAAAACGTGATATCGTAATAGGATTTTCCGTCATAACATCTTTCGCTAGCTCTTGATAAGTACGGTTTTGCACAACAATCCGCTCCACAATGTCTCGCTCTGTCACAATTCCCTTTAATTGATTACCATCCATGATCAGTACTGAACTTATGCGATTATGAATCATTTTTTTAGCGACTTCCTGCACACTTTCCTCAGGAGAACTAGTAATAATTGTAGAAGACATTATATCTTGAACCCTTAATACTAAGGCATCTGTTTCCCCTACACTCCGAGCCAACCTTACCTGCTCAGCTAGCGAACTATAAACATCTTTCAAACGAATAGCAACTTGCGTTAAGAAGTAATCATGAACAATTGGATCTGTCCAACGCTTCGTTACAACTTCAAAAGGAATATAAAGCGCACGGATATCTTCTACAGCCCGAACTTCCACGATTTCTTCTGCTTCGACACCATCTGTTTGCCCTATAACACCAAGGAAATCAGCTAAACTGGAGAAACCAATCATCTCTTCTTTCCCAATAATCTCTAATACTTCATTTCTATCATGTTGCTCAGCTTTCACATACACTTCTGCAATTCCTTCAATTACTAAATAAAGACCTGTCCTTCGCTCACGCGCGTGTAATACGATTTCACCAGCTGTAAAATATCTTTCATCACACGACTCTAAAAGAAAAGAAATAGCCATCAGCTCTGCTCCTTGAAAAAAAGGATGAAAACGGACAGCCGCCATTACATCCTGTTTCTGCTCACCCATTTCGAATCAACCTTTCGTCTAAAATAGTGCATAAACACTTCAATCATCTAAAGGTTTGCCTAACTTGGTGTATAGGAGTATTCAATTGTATATAACCCATATTTTACCATCACAATGTAATTATCCCTTTATTTCACAATTAGGTCAATTGATTGTTTTCATAAAAAAGAAGCTACTCTCAATTTGAGAACAGCTTCTTCTTACTAGCTGATAATACACATTTATGAATATTACCTGTTTAGTTTTGTTCTTGTACATTCGTTGAATTTTCTTGATAAGAATCTTTTTCTAAAGATGCATCATCATTTGTTGATTGATCTTTTTTTGATTCTTCAGTAGTAGTTTGTTCATCTGTTGCTGTACCGTTCACAACTTCTGCTTCCATCAATGTTGAAACTGATTTTTCAAAATAATCTTGTGGATTTACAGCAACGTTGTCTTTACGGATTTCAAAATGTACATGGACACCTGCATCTTTATTGAACAAGCTTTGACCAGCTTTTGCAATAGACTGTCCTTTCGTTACTTTGTCGCCTACTTTCACAGCGATGTCCGTAACAGATTGATATGTTGTTGTAATGCCTTCAACATGTTTCACTTCAATGACATTACCAAGTAATGAATCTTCTTTAACTTTTGTAACCTCACCGCTTAATGCTGCTGTTACATCAAATTCTTTTCCATCTTTCATACCGATATCAATTCCACGGTTTAAATGAATCTGATTCTCGTGAAATATAAGAGCGTTTTCCTGTTTTGTTTTGTCAGCATTAACATCGTAAAACTCTTTCTTAATAACAATATCTTCTTTTTTCGATACTGGCATACTAAAGTTTTCTACTTTGCTGTTAACTTCTACTGCTTCCTTGTCATTATTTTTTCCTGCATTTTCGACTTGTTCAACATCTACTTCTCCAGGGTTAGCTGAATCATTGTTGTTATTTTGAAACCAAATTACCGCTGTCAATAGAATCGCTGCACTTGCTAAATAAATTGCTGGTAACGCCCAACGCTTTGAAAGAAAACGTCTCATTCCTGATTTTTGAGAAATACGTTTCTTTTCATCCTCTCTCATGAATATCACCTCAGCAACCATTTTGAACATAAATTTCAAAATATATACATTTTCTAAAAAATTTTTATTTTCTCGTATCGTGATACAATAGAAATATTGCGAAAGAAAGGACGATAATATGAGAAAAGCTTCTATTTATATTGCTTGGCTATTACCAATAGCTTATATGATCCTTATATGGGTACTATCAAGTATGCCTTCTAATGCAGTTGTAGAATTACCAGACTCGAAATGGGATCGAATTTGGAAAGAAAGTATGCATTTAGTAGAGTTCGCTGCTTTATATATACTGTTTGTAATCGCTCTTGCTACTAGTGGAAAACTATCTTTAGGCTCTAGTTTAATAGTTGCCATCATTTCAGCATCCTACGGGGTAGTCGATGAAATCCACCAATCGTTTTATCCTTATCGATCTGCAACGCTCATTGATGTAGCAAAAGATTGGATCGGTGTATTAGCAGTATGGGGACATGTTCGCTTCCATTATTTCTATAGGAAGAAGAGTATATTAAATAAGATACAGAAAGAACCAAGCTAACAATTGCTTGGTTCTTTTTTGTCTAATTTAAGCAATCGAATGATGCCCCTTCCAAATCTTTCGTAATGCCGGGATTAAAAGGACATATACCGAACCGAATAGTGCAAAGCTAATCGGAAGAATATTGTCACCTTCAAAGATTGCATTCATAAGGAAAAACAGACCAATGCCCATCATTCTTCCTAATCCAAGTGGAATTTCACGAACAATGATATAATCTAATCGACGCTCATCAAATTTTTTATCAAATTCAATGGAAGCATACATCCAAGCACTTAATGTTGTATTTATTAAATTTGATCCTATTACGAATAGAACAGCATAAATAACCAACATCCAAAAAACAGGTTTTATACTAAGTGAAATCGATGAAATAGATACAAGAAACGCCCCTATTATGTATATTTTCATTCGTCGTTCTGGTGCTGATATTCTAGCTAACCATAATGAAGTCAATAAGCCCATTAGTGCTGCAAATGTATTATATCCTCCGAGAGATAGCTCACTTTTTAAAATCGAGAACGTCATCACTGAAGCAAGGAAAGAAGAATACGTTCCATCGACCATAGAGGTAATCATACTCACCCAATACATGCCCCTCCACTCTCTTGTAGGGTTTTTCCAAACTTCCTTAAAACTCGATTTCTTCGGCAATTTCTTACCTTTTACTTTCAATGAAAAAAGAGCTGTTAATAGAAATGACACTAAAGAAATACTAAATACAAGATAGTACCCTTTCATCCCAATAAAGCGACTAATAGTAAAGCCCGAAATAATTGGTGCTAACATTCCAACCCCATTTGATAAAAAGCTAGAAATATATAAAAATCGATCTCGATTGCGATCTTGTGTAACATTAAAAATTTGCATATGCTGACCAACAGCAAAGAAACTAACCGCTAACCCCATCAAAGCCCCTAACAAATAAATATGATTTACAGCATCTTCCCTTATCCATAATAAAAATCCGTATGCAACAATATATAATACAATTCCAATTCTCAAACTAGACATAGGTGATGTTTGCCTAGCCAACCAAGCACAGATAGGAAAGCTAATTAATATTGCAATAGAGTTTGATAAACTATAAAGAGCTAACGATTCAAAGGAATTATCGATATTCCAAATAAAAATGTTAACAAATATGCCTGAAAGAGCATTTGAAAAGTTAAAAAATGTCATCATTGTTAAATATAATTTTGCTTCTAGTTTCACGTTGCGATCTCCTCTCCGTTCGTTGAATCTATTTCAACTGAAGCATTTTCATATTACTCATTTATCATAGAGAAAACTATAATTGTTTTGGGTGAGTTTATATGCTAAATTGACATTGGAGGTGTTGAGATGGAGTCATATAACCAAATCGTGAACTATAATAACCCTATGCTTTCCTTAAACATATATGAAACTTCCACTAGGCACGAAGATCTATATCATGGGAATTGGCACTTTCATAAAGAGTTAGAAATACTAGTGATTTTAGAAGGAAGTATGGAGTTAGTCATCCAAAACCATGTCTATTTTCTTAAAGCTGGAGACGTATTTTTGATAGGACCAATGGAAGTGCACTTAGATCGGAATTTAGATGTACGCTATATTGTTTTCCAATTTGATGTCAACAGGTTTTTCGAGCCAGGTTTAGCAGCATTTGTTCATAGTCTGTTAAACCCTCATATGACATTAAGTCAACTAAACTATATCTTTGAAGAACATGATCGTATTCGCCAAGAAATAATGGACCTTGTAATAGATATCCATCAAGAATCCGTTAATCGTATAAAGGGATACGAAGTGGCCATCACCATTAAAGTGAAGCAAATTCTATTAACAATCTTACGGAACGATGATCGGCAAGAAATGAATCAATATTCTTCATTAGAAATCGAGCGTTTGAAGCCTGTTTTGCAATATATATCTGAAAATTTAGCGAAAGAAATTTCAGTGGAGCATTGTTGTAAACTTTTGAATCTCAACTACTATTATTTTTTGAAACTATTCAAGAAAACGATAGGATTGACCTTTGTTGAGTACATACAGTATGAGCGCATAAAACTAGCAGAGCGTATACTACTTACTGAGCCTCTTTCTATCGAAGAAACTGCGGAACTTTCAGGCTTTCATAATATGGGGCATTTCTATAAAACCTTTCAAAAAATCCACCATTGTACCCCAAGCGCTTATAAAAAGCAGCGACGAAATGAAGGAAAGTGAATAGAAAAGCGCAAGCGCACGGTTAGCTCCGTATGGACTGGAGCCCTTCGACTGAGATAAAGGAAATACGAAGAGACGGTAGTCGATTCGATGTGTCTAG
>NZ_JBALMO010000103.1:7546-17267 GCF_036963345.1 Bacillus sp. JJ722 | reverse complement strand
GCGCTGGAGCTAGACAACGTACAAAATTATATACTTGTTTTTCTTTAAACAAAAAAACCAAAAGCTCATTACTGAGATCTTTTGGTTTTTTGATTAATACCTCGAACTTTTATATCCAGTCATCGATACATAAATAGCTTCAATGAATAACACTAAAGCCGTACAAGCATGGAACAACCAGCCTATTCCAGGAATCCATCCTAACAATGCCCCCAATAAGCCAATTACGTTTCCTGTAATCGCCATTCTTTTATCTAGTAATAAGAAGACGATCGCAAACCCGTGAAGAATTCCAGCAATAACAAGCGGAGCCCATCCATTTGCAACAATAAATGTACCACCTAACAGCGGTATGGCTAAAAAACCTTCATACAAAAATGCAATCCATTTTAATACTTTATTTAATGTAGAAATACCAAACAACCGCCTTTCTTTATCTCATCTACTTACTTTCCATTATGACATATTTCATTTCATTAATAAAAAAAGGTATTCAAAACAAGTTTTTACAGACAAAAAAGAAACTATTCCTAAAGTAGCATATTATACTAAAGGAACAGTTTCCGAGGTAAATTTTATTCTATTACATTAAGCATTTTTACAATAGTGTCTTGAAGGTTTGCAACTAAATCTAGCGAAGCTTCCTTGCTCTCAGAACGAACACTAAAGTATGCTTTTAACTTTGGTTCTGTGCCGCTTGGACGTAAACAGAACCAAGAATCATTTGCTAAAATAATTTTAATAACATTTGATTTCGGTAGTGTCATTGCCTTTATTTGTTTTGTTTCACAATCATAATGCGTTCCAGTTAAGTAGTCTTCAACAGCTAAAACTTGTAAACCATGAACCACAGACCAAGAATTAGCTCGAAAAAAGTCCATCATGCGCTGTATACGTTCACTTCCAGCCTTGCCCTTTAATGTAAGAGAATATAGCGACTCTTGATAATAACCATATTGCTTCCAAATGGATTCTAAACGTTGATAAAGTGTTTGTCCTTTACCCTTCCAATATGCCGTCATCTCAGCAACTAAAAGGCCCGTTTGAACAGCATCTTTGTCTCGACAAAAGTCACCAATTAAGTAGCCATAACTTTCTTCATAACCAAATACAAATGGATGTTGGCCTTCATTTAATCGAATTTGTTCACCTATAAACTTAAAACCCGTTAAAGTATTTACAACATGTAAGCCAGCACCTTTTGCAATAGATGCTCCTAATTCAGAGGTTACGATTGTTTTTGCAACAAAACCGTTGTTTGGCAGAGTGCCTTGTTCCGCTTTGCCAGTCACAATATAATCAAGTAAAAGTGCTCCTAGTTGGTTTCCGGTTAATACTTCATACTCTCCCTTTTCATTAAGGGCCGCTACACCTAAACGATCGGCATCTGGATCTGTCCCCATCAACACATCAGCATTTTGTCTTTTTCCATATTGTATAGCATATTCAAAAGCCGCATGCTCTTCTGGATTCGGTGAAGCAACAGTAGAAAACTCTGGATCAGCTTGAGCTTGCTCCTTAACAATGTCTACATGGTTAAAGCCCCATTGTTGCAATCCTAACGTCATTGCCTTTAAGGATGTTCCATGAAGTGGTGTAAATACGATCTTCAAAGAATCCTTTGTTTCTTGTTCCATTTCTTTGTGTATACGAATGGATTCTGTTGCTTCTAAATACGCATCTTCAACATCAGCCGGAACCGTTACAATTAAATTACGTGCACGTAATTCATCTTCAGTATCTGTCAACAGATTCAATTCATCTACGATCGAATCAACATGTGATACTAAAGATTTTGCTGCTTCAACTGGGATTTGGCACCCATCTTCTAAATATACTTTGAAACCATTATATTCAGGTGGATTATGACTTGCCGTAATAACTACTCCACCGGAAGCGCGTAAATAACGTATGGCAAATGAAAGAATCGGTGTCGGACAAATATGATCAAATAAATAGGCTTTAATTCCATTAGTCGCTAAAACCTTAGCTGTTTCCATTGCAAACTCCGGAGAAAAATGTCTAGAGTCATACGCTATAGCAATAGATTCATCTCCTTGGTATACGTTACGTTCTTTGGCAAAATTAGCCAAACCTTGAGCTGCTTTACGAACTGTATAAATGTTCATTCTATTTGGACCTACGCCGATTTCTCCACGCATTCCGCCTGTCCCGAATTCAATGCATTTGTAAAAAGCATCTTCTATTTGAACGTCATCTAAAGTATTTAATTCTTTTTTCAAATCCTCTGTTAACCGAGGATGATTTCTCCATTTATCAACTATTGCTTCAACAGGCATCATTCCTAATTACCTTCTTCCTTTTTACATATTCAGCTAAACAGAAAAAGGACAGTATACGTTCACAACTATTTCTTTGAAGTGAACGCGACTATCCTTTATTTCATACTTTCAGAGCAAAACTAAATGGTTACCCCTGTAGCGGCATCAAAGAAATGGACTTTATTAGGGTTGATAGCTAAAGTTATTTGATCACCTAGATGATAATCCATGTACGAGCTTGTTTTTGAAGTAATAAATTGATTCGCTAATTTTGTAGTTAAAATCAATTCATCACCACGCATTTCGACAATTTCAATTGATGTTTCAAATCGAGTGTCTGCATACGTATCAAGAAAGACTTGTTCACTTCGTACATCTTCCGGTCTAATACCCATATGAATAACTTTTCCACTATAAGGAGCAAGTTTCTTTTGTAATCCTTCAGGAATAGGCATGTTATAACCATCTAATTCAAATTTCCCTGCTTGATAGAATCCTTCTAATATATTTATTTCTGGATCTCCAATAAATTTCGCAACAAATTCATTGGCCGGTTTATAATACAAATCTTTCGGACTACCAACTTGTTGCATAACACCATCTTTCATAACGACAATTTTGTCTGCCATCGTCATCGCTTCCACTTGGTCATGGGTAACATAGATAGTTGTTATACCTAGCTCACGATGCAATGATAGTATTTCCATACGCATCTTACTTCTTAATTTTGCATCTAAATTTGAAAGCGGCTCATCCATTAAGAAGATTTTTGATTCTTGAACCATCGCACGTCCTAACGCCACACGTTGACGCTGACCACCCGATAATTCGCTCGGTGTTTTCTTTAAATGTTCCGTTAAGCCTAATGTTTCAGATACAGCATTTACTTTCTCAGCAATAACTGCTTTATCTTCTTTCTGAAGCTTTAAACCAAACGCAATATTGTCATAAATCGTCATGTGAGGATACAATGCATAGTTCTGGAAAACCATTGAAATATCACGATCTTTCGCATGCACATCATTGACGACTTTACCACCGATGGATAATTCTCCATCCGTAATTTCTTCAAGTCCAGCAATCATACGTAGCAAAGTTGATTTTCCACAACCTGAAGGACCAATTAATGCAACAAATTCATTGCTTTCAATATCCAAGTTGAAATCGTCAATCGCTAATACTTTTTCGTTATATACTTTATATACATTACTTAATTTGACAAAACTCATGATGATTTGCCTCCTAAAACTTGCATCACGTTCATAGATAATCTCTTGCAAGTGTACGTTCATACACATTTTTTATACTAAAGAAAAACAAAACAGTACCTAATATTATGGATATAGCCATTGCAATGGCTGGTGGGATTGAGAATATATAACCAACAATCCCACTTCCAACAAAACTTCCTATCGTTAAATAAGCAACAACCGCTCGAATCATCTCACGGTATTTTACGCTTTTTCGAAATGAAAAGTACGCAATAATCAATGTAATCATTACAATAATAATAGCCATCAGGAATGAGAAAAGGATACTGCTCATTACCGAAATGCCCGTTAAACCAGCCAACCAATTACCTAGCTCCGATAACAAGGATTCTTTCGACAACTCACCTTTATAAGGAATGTGTTGTATTTGACGATCCTTTTTAATAGTTAATTGTGTTTCATTGAAAATAATGGCAAACGTGGTTTTAGGCTCTATTTCGCTTTTCGAGATATAGACACCGTAGTCTCCATTTATAAAGCTTCCTTCTTTAGCCACCAGCTTTCCATCCTGAGCAATCACTGTATCTGGTATATCTGAAATTAATTCACCAAAACTCTCAATTTGGACTCTTCCATCCTTCTGCATTGTGGTGGCAAATGGAATAGCTAGATTGACAGCCATTACAAGAACAGCAATTCCAATCCACATGGGATGTAATGATTCAATCCATTGATTAATGCGTTTAAACATGTTCTTTCACTTCCTCAAATTTTTCAAAAAAACGGATTAGGTATTACAACATACTGAGCTTCAGCATCACTTACTCCGACATATACTTCAGCTACGTCTTCTTTTAATACAATTCCTCCAGGGAAAATAACATCTACTAAATCTGGACGTTTTGTTTCCCCTGGTTGTATATCAGCTCTTTCAAATAGTAAACCAATACTATGATACTCCATTGTCTCATGATTGAACGTAAATACAAATGGATAGTAGTGACGATTTCCTTCAGCGTCAAATGAAGCAATATGACCAAGAACTCCGATTTCTCCGTTTTCTAATAGGTGAGCCTCGTTTACACCACCCCATTCTTCTGTGATGAATAGTTCTTTTAATAAAGGAGCATTAAGAATGCTTTCTTCTGTAAATTGACTCCAATCATTCATTGCAAAAAATCCGATTTGACCTCTACCACCAATTTCTCCTTGTGGACGAGTAAATACTCCAATCTTCTTATCTGAAAGTTCTACAAAACGGATATCTTTCATGCCAAGTGGACCCTCAGCAAATTTCTCTAATGTTTGAATGCTTTTTCCTTTATAAAACACTGTTCGATACCATAGATTACCTGATTCAATCGGATAGTCTGGGTGTGGGAATACCTCTACTCCACCTAGCACCAATTCACCGTGAATGAAAGCAACGAAAGGATCTTGTAACTTAAATGTAGGATAATCATTTACTTTACCGTACTCTGCATGATTTACTTGTTCAAAGAAGATAACTGTTGACCACTCTTCGTCTCTCTTTTCAACACGACCAGCAATTATTTGCTTGCCTTCATTTTCAAACGGTTTTGTAATATTGTAAATATCGAAGCCTTCAACTCCCGTAAAATGTAACTTTGTAGAATTGATCGGTTTTTGATTCGTTTCTTTGTATTTGTCTAGTAACATTGTTGTTGTTACAGTTGTTGCGTTGACTGTTTTCATACTACTTCGACTCCTTTTCTAGCCGCTAATAATTCTTGAACTAGGTCATCTACTTTTGTCTCTGCTACTGCCATGTTCTCGTCTGCTACGCCGTAATAAATACGAAGCGTGCCATCTACTACAATACCTCCGCATGTAAACACAACTCCACCGAAGAAGCCCTCAATTTCATAGTCTTCTGTCGGTTCTAGAATTGGGTGATCCAAGCGAGAAATAATGATACTCGGATCCTGTAAATCTAGTAGCATAGCACCTAAGCAATAACGATTAGTTACGTCCGCTGCATGATAAATAAATAACCAGCCGTCTTTCGTTTTAATTGGTGAAAAACCTGCTCCAATTCTTCCTGTTTCCCATCCAAATTCTTGTACAGAGCTAATGAATTTTTGGTTTCCCCAATGAACTAAATTTGGAGATTCCGCTAACCATATCGCCGGGTTACCTATACCTTCAGGAGCTGGTCGGTTAAATGCGATATATTTATCTCCTACTTTCTCTGGGAAAATAGCTACGTTTCTATTTTCTGGTGCAAAGATCAGACCTTCACGTTCATAACTTTTAAAGTCTTTCGTATGTGTAAGCATTGTACAAATTCCACGATCAGAAACAGCTGTATAGTTGATATAGTAAGTATCATCAATATGCACAATACGAGGATCTTCACAACCCCATGCTTCTTCTTCGGTTTGCGGGAAAATAAATGGTTGATCATCAATTTCAAAATGAATACCATCTGTACTTCTTGCTAGACGTAAATGCGAAAGAGAAGTCAAGTAAACCACTTTCAAACCACGTCTCTGACATGGTGCTGATATTGTACGTTTATCAGAGAAATCCCAACCTTCCGCTTCTTTCTCTTTTCGATTAATCGTTACTTTTTTCACTTCACCGTTTTCAATAACTGGTACTTGATAGATTTCTTCTGTTGAATCTATAAAACTCTCCGCAACGCGAAGCAATAGTATCGTCTCGTTGTTATAAGTTGTGGCTGCAGCATTAAATACACAATCCACTCGAAAATCAGGACGAGAAGGTTTGACTGCTTCTGTTGTGATAATCGGATTTAAAGAGTGTTTTTTCATTTACATCTATCTCCTTACTATTTAATTCCATCACCCTTATTCGATTGGATGAAATATTTTTGCATTGTGAAGAACAGAATCATAATCGGTAGCATAGAAAGAGTTGTCGCAGCCATTAGAAGTGGCCAGTTTACTTCAAACATTCCTTCAAACATCGTTAAACCGATTTGTACTGTAAATTTCTCAACATCGTTCAAGTAAATAAGTGGTCCAAGGAATGAATTCCATGTTCCCATAAATGAAGAAATTCCAATTGTAATAATCGCCGGAATAGACATTGGTATATATACTTTCCAAAGAATTTTCCAACTTCCAGCCCCATTCATATAGGCTGCTTCAGCAAAGTCCTTCGGAATACCACGGAAATACTGTGACATAAAGAATACATGTACGGCTTGTCCACCAATTGCAGGAAGAATTAATGGTATATATGAATTAATAAAAGATACACCAAAGAATTCACCGAGCTTCGCCCAGAATACATAGCCTGGCACAATTGTAATTTCACCCGGAAGCATAATCGTAATTAACAAAAACATAAATAAGATATTTTTACCTTTGAATTTAAAACGAGCAAATCCATACGCCACAATAACAGAGACAAATACTTCGAAGAACATAACTGACGCTGTATAAAAGGCTGTATTAGCAAAAAACCTCATAAATGGTAGCTTCTGAAACACCGATAAGTAGTTTTCCCAAAGTATTGGGTCTGGAATCCACTGCGGTGGCATAGTAAATACATCAGCCGTTTCTTTTAATGACGTTGATACCATCCATAAAAAAGGTAAAAGCATTGAAATCGCAACCAGCGATAATGCAACATGTTTGATTACCGAACGATACCAATTCTTTTTCAACTTATTTTGTTTATTTCGTTTAATAATGGCTTCCAGCTTTTCTTGCTTTTGCATTTGTAGTGCTAATTGTTCTTCATCTTGTGCTTGATTTGGGATTAGTACAGACATTTTCTCACATCCTTACTCTTCGTTATTTTGGCTGTACTTCCAGAAATCACTGAACTTGAATACAAGCATAGTAATCAGCAATATGATGACTAGGAACACCCAAGACATTGCCGAAGCATAACCCATTTTGAAGTATTTAAACGCCGTATCATAAATGTGTAACATGATGAAGTCTGCTTCGCCACCGGCTCCTCCCAAAATATAAGCATCTGTAAACTTCTTGAATGCACCGATGATTCCCATAATTAAGTTGTAATACAGAATCGGCTTCATCATAGGAATAGTAATGTTATAAAGTCTTGTGAAATAATTAGCACCTTGCATCATAGAAGATTCATATAAATCTTTCGGAACTTCATTTAATGCCACAAGATACGTCAACATTCCACCGCCAGCACCCCATAAACTAATTAAAAGGTAAGATGGTAATACCCATTGAGGGTCCGTTAACCAACCTGGACCATCGATCCCAAAAATGGCAAGGAAATTATTTACCAAACCATTTGTCGGATCCAGAATCCAACGCCAAATAATACCTACTGCTACACCAGATACAATCGCTGGTAAATAGTAAACTGTTCGATAAAAACTTAACCCTTTTATTTTCGAGTTCATGATTAACGCAATAGTTAATGAAGCAGCCATCCCGATTGGTACTGTCACTATTGCATAGCGCATTGTTACCCATAATGAATTACGGAACCCTTCGTCGTGGATTAGATTTTTAAAATTGTCTAAGCCAATAAAAGTTGGTTCACCAATTACAGGCCAATCCATAAAACTCATATAAACAGATAAAAACATTGGAACAGCACTAAAAATAGCAAACGCAACAAACCACGGTGCGATGTAAAAATAGCCCGGACTTATTCTTTTTTTCTTCTTTGTTTGCTTACTACGTTCTAATATTTGTAGAACTTTCTCTTCTTTCGTCAAGTTGGCACCTCCTAATGAAGGAAAGACGAACTTTTTATTCGTCTCTCCTTAGTTGAACACCATTTACTTTTTAATAACGGATTCTATTGTTTCAGTCGTTTCATCAGCCGCTTTTTTCAGATTCAACTTACCTTTACCATTGTTATCACTTAGAATAGGCATCTCAATACCTTCCCATAGCTTAGACATAGCTTCATTCTGTTCTGGTATGTTATGGTAACCTCGTGCTATGTTAGCAGATCCTTCAATTACATCAGCCGCATACTCTTTATAAGGATTGATTTTTCCAATGTCACCTACCGTAGATTTCATTGGAGTTGGTACTTTCCACTCAAACATTTTTTTAGTTAGATCAATCATCGCTTGTGTTGCTACTTCTTTATTTTTTGTTTGTGATGAAACTACATTTGAAGCTGTCCAGTTAAAAGTAACTTGCTCCTTACTACCAGCAGGCATATACGCCATTCCTACTTCAAACGGTGCTGAGCTATTTTCTACCAATTTCTCAATGCTATCGTTTGCTCCACCAACCATCATGGCAATTTCACCATTAACAAAGGATGGTTCAACACCTTTAGAAACTGCTTCTTGGTAAGGCATTGTCGCCTTTTTATCAGTTAAGATTTGATTTGCTTTTTCAAAGCCAGCAATTGATTCTTTAGAATTCACTTTTACTTTTCCATCTTGATCAATAAATTCTCCACCTTCGCCCCAAGCAAAGATTGAAAGCGGAGGAGTTCCTGTTGCTGCAAATCCATACTTACCGTCTTTAGTTAACTTTTGTGCTGTTGCATGGAAATCATCCCATGTCCAATCTTTAGTAGGTTCAGCTACGCTAGCTTCTTTAAACATTGTTTTATTGTAATAAACGACATAAGGTTGTCCAATCCATGGTAAACCATACAGTTTATCATCATATTTTGCAGTGTTTATAGCACCTTCTAAATAATCAGACATATCAATTTCATCTTGTTTTTCCATTGTTTCTGTAAGATCTAAAATCGCACTGTTCTTAGCATATGCAGGAATAAATTCTTGAGATAACCAGTATATATCTGGTGCCTGATTACCCGCTGTCATTGTTTGTATCTTCACGTAGTAATCCTTTGGAATAACCATTTGTTTCAGCTCATAGTCATCTTGCTCTTTATTTAACTCATTTAATAAAGCGTCAAATTCTTTAGCCTCTTCTTCTGCAGCCCAAGTAGCAACTTTCAACTCTACTGGTTTATCAGATTTACCTGCGTCTTCAGAATCATTGCCACAAGCTACTAGACTAAGTGCTAATGTTCCAATTGCGATACCACTTATTAGCTTTTTCCAAGATACCATCTTATCCAACTCCTCTTTACTATTTTTAATTCGATAGATAATTACAATGAAGTTAACAACTAATTAACCAAAACAAATAATTATTAATTAACTTTAATTAATATATTAACTTTTACAGATTAATAATAGTTTACTGAAAGCGTTTTATCAAGATTAATTTAAAATTAATTTTTGTTAATTTTCGTTTATCTTAA
>NZ_JBALMO010000103.1:0-7502 GCF_036963345.1 Bacillus sp. JJ722 | reverse complement strand
CACTTCAAAACGAAAGTAATAGCGAAGACGTTTAAGTGGGGGATGGACTAAAACCCCCACCGATTAAAGTTTCACTTTATTTATTAGATAGTAAGGCTGCCCCTAGTACACCTGCATCTCCATGTAGCTCCGCAAATTTTATACTCGTTTTTCCTTTTAGTTGATCATATACTTTTTTATTTGTCTTCTTAATTACGTCTTCTAAGAAAAAATCGGCTGAGGACATGACGCCTCCTCCAAGAATAATAACGTCAGGATTTAGCATATGAATAACATTAGCTAACCCCGTAGATAAATGATCAATAAATTTCATTATGATATTTTTAGCTTCTTGATCAGATTTACTTTTGCGAAACAATTCACTTAAATCTTCAAATTTTGTTAAATCAATCGTGCTATTTAACGCACTTCCACTAGCTAACGTTTCTAAAGAGCCTTGATTTAAAATTGTGTGAGATGGACCTTTCGAGTCGATAATCATATTTCCTATCTCTCCTGCACAATCTTGTGCACCTCGAATTAGTTGATTTTTATACACGAAGCCACCGCCAATTCCTGTGCTAACCGTCATATAAAAAACACTCTCTTGTTCCTTTCCTGCTCCTAGAATAGCTTCTCCAAAAGCTGCTGCATTAGCATCATTTTCTAATGTAACTGGCAATCCAAGTGCACTTTCTAAAATCTCTACTACAGGAACTTGATTCCAGCCTGGCAGATTAGGCGGCGATAAGATTAAACCACTAGTAGAATCAAGTGGACCGGGCGCAGCAATACCAACACTCTGCACATCAAAAGAACTTTGAGCTTGCTGACATAATTTGATGATTTCTTTAAGAATAGCGTCTGGGCCAAGTTCAACATTCGTTTTCATTTTCCATTGACGTGCAATCTTCCCATCTTCTTTAATGGCAGCTACACGAATATTCGTTCCTCCTAAATCTATACCTACCTGTACACGTTGCTTTTGATTATTAGGTGGCACAGCTAAAACAAATACTCCATTTCCCATAATCTCATAATTATGATTAGCAGCGAGTAAAACCGTTTCTGGCATTTTGGTAGTGACTCCGTTAATTGCCACTTCTCCTGATACCATAGATATAAAGGCATACTGGTTAGTTTTATACTGCCAAGACCCATTCAAAGTGACTTCTTCTACTCCAAAATAAGCGTTTGAAGTTAGCGTTTTTCGAATAGCCCCTGCGTCTACTTGCTCCCATTTACCATCTTGAATTTCTACATGAGGAACTTTTGTAACCGCTAATGAATCTTCAATGTGAAGCGGTCTTTTATTACCGGAGACATCTTTACGATCATAGTCATAAAAGCGATATGTTGTATCCGAGCTTTGTTGAATTTCAAGGACAACTACACCTTTAGTTAACGCATGAACAGTTCCAGCTGGCACGAAAAAGAAATCTCCTTTTTTAACTGGAACCTTTAAAAGAAGATCATTCCATGCACCTTTATTAACTAAAAGTTCTAACTCTTCCTTAGTCTTGGCTGTATGTCCAAAAATAATTTCTGCTCGCTCTTCACAATCTACTATGTACCAACATTCTGTTTTTCCAAAAGGGACGCCTTCACGTTCTTGTGCTTCACTATCATTCGGATGTACTTGAACTGACAAATCATCAGCAGCATCAATCCATTTAATTAAAAGGGGGAAGGTTTCACTAGTATCTACTCCGAATACTTCAGGATGCTTTTCCCATAAATCCCCTACTGACAATCCAGCAAAATCTCCCTCTGTCACAGTACTTTGTCCAACTGGATGAGCAGATACAGTCCATGCTTCTCCAATTGGTTTTGTATTTGTACATTCGAAACCATACTGGTTTAATCGAGTTCCTCCCCATATACGCTCCTGCATATGTGGTTTAAGCTTAATAGGCTTCATTATCGTTCCTCTTTTCACTTATAATACTTTACCTTTTAGTTAACAATTGTTTATAATAAAGTTATCACAGATTAAAAATAACTTAACTTAAAGTGATTAGCAATAGCTAAAATATCAAAAAATCATTTCGAACAATTTTTTTCATCTACACTATTATTGTTAACGAATATCCTTCTTTACTAGGATTTTTTCCCGTATAATTTAATTTAAATATACTTATAAATATAGTTAGAAAAGAGCGGATCATATTATGAGAAGTAAACGAGTAACCCTCCAAACACTCGCAGAGGAACTTGGAGTATCAAAGGTAGCGGTTTCAAAAGCTTTAAATGGGAAAGCCGGAGTTAGTGAAGAACTACGAAACAATATAGTTAAACTAGCACAAGAAAGAGGCTACTCGGTTTCACTGAAAACAAAAGTAGAAAGTGAAACACGTAATATATTAATCATTATGCATGAAAAATACTTTGAGAAAGATGATTTCTTTTATCCTAATTTTTATAAAGAAATCACGAAATTATTTTTAAAGAAAAAGATTTACCAAAAAAACCTAGTTTTGATTTCAGAACAAATGATTAAAGAAAGAAGTATCCCATCAAATCTTATCGAATCGGATGGCTGTTTAATCATTGGTGAATTAGAAGAAGGCTTTGTTCGCAAAATCAAGGAAGCTTGTCATGCGACTGTACTTACGGATTTTTCATTCCCTTCAATTGATGTCGATTCTGTTTATACAAACAACTTCTATGCCATGCAAAAACTGACTCAACTTCTAATTGATAACGGTCATCACAACATTATGTTTGTGACGAATAAACACGAAACCAACAGTATTAAAGATCGATACTTCGGATATCAACGTGCTTTATATGATAATGGACTATATAAACCGGAAATGGTTAATCAGACATATTGTTGGGAAACTGATCAATTGAGTGACATTGAAGCGCTTCCAACTGCATTTATATGCAATAACGATCGGGCAGCAATGATTATTACACACGAATTAATAAAGATGGGTTTTGATGTACCTGCTGATATATCAGTAGTCGGATTCGATGATACATCTTACAGCACAATGCTCACACCGTATATCACAACTATGAAAGTGGATATACCACGTATGGCAAAAGAAGCTGTTTCTTTATTAGAAAAGCGCATTAATCATCCATCAGAGCAAGCTAGCCATATCGTATTAACACCTTTATTAATCGAGAGACAAACACATAGCAAAGTGAAAAAAGCCTCTAAATAACACTGTTATACAATTTTAAAGTGCTCATCATAACGCTCGTTTAGCACTATAGATAGAAATAGGATGTGTGATTGTGCTATGAGTATTTACTACTCTCAACTGGAAAAGTACAAGTGCCCTTTTATCACAAAATCACCTTACACCCTTCGACTGAGATAAAGGAAATACTAGAAGCAGGTATGCAACCTCGATATTGCCTTATCGTAGGAAGAAGGGTGAAGTTTACTGGTGCTGTAAGTAAGCAACATGAATAGTGTTCAAAAATAAACATGGGTTGTTTTATATCTTCTCCATTTGCATAGAGAAAAGGGCTTCCCCCAAGCCAATATCGACTTAAGAGAACCCCTCTCCTCTCACTAAACTCATCTCTGAGCTACTATTTTTTTTGCAAATGAAGCCGAAGAAGCGATTTGAATACCTGAATAATAATGCTTTACGATTTGCTCGTAATTCTTCCCTTCCTTAGCCATTCCATTTGCTCCATACTGGCTCATTCCGACTCCATGTCCGTAACCCTTTGTGGTTATAATAATTGAATCTCCTTTTCTTTCCCAGGAAAAATCTGATGATCTTAAACCTAGTTTTTCGCGTACATCCTTACCACTAATTACTTTCCCATTAATTTTAACCGATGCTACACGCTTACCAGGTGTACGCTTTATGATTGAACCGATACTGTTTTTATCTTTAATATTTACACCTAATGATTTTTCAAATTGCTCAACAGATACTACTTTTCGATCGTAAAATTTTGGTGATTGTTTATCCCACGGACTTTCCACACTTTTCAAATATGGGTAAGGGCTTGGCCAGATTGCTTCGGAATTTTCCGTAAAGCCATTACTTGTTGAAAAGAACGTCGCTGTAATTGGTTTCCCACCATACGTAATAATCTGGCCTTCTGTTTCTAAAACCGCCTGCGCCACTTTCTTATACTTCCAATTATAATCTGCACCCCACTGTGCCTTTAACTCATCATCACTTTTATACACTTGATCATCTACCGTATCTGTCACATCTGCTCCTTTTAAGGCTTTATTCGAGGAACCATTCATCATATGATTTACGATGTATGTACGAGCAGTAAGTGCCTGTGCCTTTAATGCTTCTAATTCGAACTCAGCTGGCATCTCCGCTGCAACTACCCCTACTATGTACTTCTCAAGCGGTAGCTTACTCACTTTATTGTCAGCTGATCTTAATACAGCTACCTCCACAACCGACTGATCTAATTGACTTATATCAAGTGTCTGTTGCTGCTGTTTAGCTTGCTTTGTTTCATCCGTTATTTTTCCTTCCGATTCACTCTTTGAAAATGGAAGCACAAGCATAGCAGGAATCATAACGGTTAACGCGACCACGACCAAAACTACGTAAAATACAGGTTTGATAGATTTCAATATCTCGTCCCCTTCCATTAAGTATCACTTTATATTCATATGATAGGAATCCTTCTTTATTACGGATTACAGAAAATTATCATTTCCTCATGAGGAAATTCCATTAGCGTCAAGTAAAAAAAGAACCTGATTAGCAAAAGCCAATCAGGTTCTTTTTATCGTCAATAGTCCTATACGAAGCTATTAGTTTATTAAGCTTTTACATCTACAACTGTTTTTTGTGTAGCAGTACCTTCATTAATACGTTCGATATCTGCGCCAAGTCCAGCTAATTTACCATGGAAATTTACATATCCACGATCTAAGTGTTTTAATTCCGTTACACGTGTAATGCCATCTGCTACAAGACCAGTTAAAATAAGCGCTGCTGCGGCACGTAAATCCGTTGCTGCTACTTCAGCTCCTTGCAAGTCAGAAGGACCATTAATAATTGTAGAACGGCCTTCAATCTTAATATCAGCGTTCATACGACGGAACTCTTCTACGTGCATAAAGCGGTTTTCAAAGACCGTCTCTGTAATCATACCTGTGCCTTCCGCGCGCAGTAATAACGCCATCATTTGAGATTGCATATCTGTCGGGAATCCAGGATGTGGCATCGTTTTAATATCAACTGCTTTTAATTTCTCAGGTCCAATAACACGTAATCCTTCTTCTTCTTCAATAATTTCAACACCCATTTCTTGCATTTTTGAAATAAGGGAAGAAGAATGCTCAGCTACAGCACCTTTCACTAGTACGTTTCCGCCAGTGATTGCCGCTGCAACCATGAATGTTCCAGCTTCGATACGGTCAGGAATAATCGCATGTGTAGCACCAGATAACTCTGATACACCTTCAATACGAATAGTCGCAGTACCAGCACCGCGTACTTTTGCACCCATTTTATTTAGAAGATTTGCTAAGTCAACAATTTCTGGTTCTTTCGCAACATTCTCAATAATAGTTGTACCTTCAGCAAGTGTTGCAGCCATCATAATATTCTCTGTAGCTCCTACACTTGGGAAATCTAAATAAATTTTTGCACCTTTTAATCTACCTTCAACCTCAGCATCTAAGAAGCCATTGCCAACTTTGACATGAGCACCCATTGCTTCAAAACCTTTTAAATGTTGATCAAGTGGACGAGAGCCTATTGCACATCCCCCTGGCAAAGCTACACGAGCTTTACCATTACGTGCTAATAGAGACCCCATAACTAGTACAGAGGCGCGCATTTTTCGTACATATTCAAATGGTGCTTCGTCTTTTAAATCTCTTGATGCATCTACTGTTACGACATTGTTTTCAAAAACAACATCGGCGTTTAAGTTACGTAAAACTTCGTTAATAGTAAATACATCAGAGAGAGTAGGCACGTCTTTAATAATGCATTTACCATTGCTTGCTAATAATGTTGCAGCGATAACAGGAAGTACGGAGTTTTTAGCTCCTTCAATTTTTACAGTACCATTCAGTCTGTTTCCGCCGCGGACGATGATCTTTTCCAAAAGTATTCCCCTCCGCGTCCAATTTCTATATATTAATATTCAAATGTTATGATGGGTGTGCCAATTACGAAGGTCGTCTTTGCGCCCATTCCATCATTTCTCATGGCTAATTGTAAATTGTAATGTTCACTTACGTTAGTTTGTTTAAAAAGTGATGATTGGGCAGTAATAGAGATAAACTGTTCCTCTTGTAAACTCTCTACTTCCCTCGCATGAAAATTCTTCAACCATTTTTTTGCAGTAGAAGTTAAAACCTTATCAATATTATCATTGAAACTACCTTTGATACAAGTGAAAAATGTGGTATTTTGATTAAATGCTACTTTCTTTCTACTATTAAGTAAATTAGTAACATTTTTTTTCCCAATTTCCCTAGATTTGTTCCCTTTCATTTCATATGTAATATAAGACTCATTCCGACTATTAAGTGTAGAAGCAATTGTAATTGTCTCGCTAATATTCGATTCAACTCTTGTTCCTATCGCTATGTGTTTTGTAGAGTTTTTCATTACATTCCATGTGAAACTAGGAAGTTTTCTTTTTAATTCTCTTAACTCTAGTAAAAATTGACGCTCAGTCGTAATAGAACGAGTTGCCTCTCTGGCTGTTACAGACCATTCCTCTATCTTGACATCTTCTTTCTCCTCAAGAATGCGAAACATTTGCTCTAAATCCATGCGATCACTCTTTGCCTCTATCGTCATATTCCCAACAGTAACAATAATGAAACTTACTATTAATAGATAAATAATTTTTTGCATTACAGTAACCTCCCCTTGGCTACTAGTGTTACCTTTGGGGAAATCTACATACCTATTATTTATCGACAAGTTTCAAGTTAAGCGAATCACAAACAGCATCATTGTTCTTCTATAGTTAAATAGAATTAAATCTCTTTTTCTTTTACTTGTACTAACTACTCCTATCGCTGAATAAAAAACGGCATATTTAAAGACCAAGACAAGTAATCTAAAAAGAAGTTACTCGCCGTTGAGCCAATAGTAACTGTTAATAAGATGTACAAAAGCCTGGCTTGCATGACTTTATTCGGACGAAGTAATTTTTCAAAATTCAATGCTTGCAGAGCCCACCATGTTACAGCAATGAAAAATAAGTGTGATAAAATCCCTAACATCGCTTGTTGTCCTAAATTGACAAACATAAGGTTGCTCCCTTCTAAATCTCCAATATTCATTTTACCATACTTAGAATGGAAAAAAGGAGAAATTACTACAGCAAACACATTATTGACATATTTTTTCCAAATGCCAACCTATATATTATATAAAGAATCCCACTCATAGTAAACAAAATACTTTTTATTTTCACTAAAAACTATCCCAGATATAGGATATGTCCCAAAACTCGAGAGCATGACAAGAAAAGTGCAAAAGCCGGTTTGCTCCGTATGGACTGGAGCCCTTCGACTGAGATAAAGGAAACACGAAGAGCTGATA
>NZ_JBALMO010000102.1:0-16078 GCF_036963345.1 Bacillus sp. JJ722 | reverse complement strand
ATCAAACACATATATTTGCTTTTTATTGTTCATAATTTTGTTACATAGGGATTCATAGTGTAACTCTCCTACACTTAGAACAAGAACCAAACTGATTATTATTCTATTTCATATACTGAATATACCAGAATCACGGTACACCACCTTTTTCTTTTATTGTATAATAAAGGAAGTTAATACTATTCATTTAGTTGAAAGGGGTATTCTATGAAGAATCAAGCTGTGTGGTTTCCAGACTCCGAAAATATGACACAAACAAGACTTTATAATTGGATGCAAAAATTAGGGTACAATGATTATGATTCTTTTTATACGAAATCGATTGAAGATGTATCATGGTTTTGGGACCAAGCTGTAAAAGAACTTGATCTCGAGTGGTACAAACATTACGATGAAACATTGCAAACCTCTACCGATTGGAAATATCCTCGTTGGTTCGTGAATGGAAAAATTAATGTTGTAGAAAATGCATTAGGAAAATGGGCTAAGAGTCCACAAACGTCTAATAAGAGAGCACTTATTTGGGAAAGTGATGATGGGAAAGGCAAAACTTACACCTTCGCCCAGCTAAATCGTGAAGTTCATGCGGCAGCGGCAGGATTTCTCAAACTTGGGATGAACAAAGGTGATATTGCCACCATTTATATGCCAATGATTCCTGAAACCGTTATCAGTATGCTAGCATTAGCGAAAATCGGCTGCATTTTCTCACCAGTCTTTTCTGGTTATGGTGCTAACGCGATAGCAACAAGAATTCAAGCTGCAAAGGCTAAATATTTAATCACCGCCAATGGATACTATCGTCGCGGAAAAAAAATTAATATGAAAGAAGAGGCTGATCAAGCAGTAAAAGATTGCCCTTCCATCAAGCACGTTATTGTCATCAACCGCACCTCTGAACAAACTCCATGGAATGTAAATCGCGATATTCATTGGGATTCAATTACCTCCAATAATAAAGTAGTAGAAACTCTTCAAACGAATAGTCAAGACCCGCTTATGTTACTATATACTTCAGGAACTACCGGAAAACCTAAAGGTGCCGTTCATACCCATAGTGGATTTCCAATTAAAGCTGCATTTGATGCTGGAATTGGCATGGATGTTACACAAGAGGATACTTTCTTCTGGTATAGTGACATGGGCTGGATGATGGGTCCATTTCTTGTTTTCGGCGGACTAATTAACGGGGCTAGCATTGTACTATTTGAAGGTGTTCCCGACTATCCTTCTAGCGATCGAATTTGGGAAATTTGTAGTAAACATGACGTAACACATCTCGGTATTTCACCTACTTTCATTCGATCCATCATGAACCAAGACACTGCAAACATAGAACAACATGATCTTTCTAAATTAAAAGCGATCGGCTCAACAGGCGAACCATGGAATCCTGATCCATGGATGTGGTTATTCAAGAATGTTGGGAAAGAAAAAATACCCATTATCAACTATTCGGGTGGAACTGAAATTTCAGGTGGAATTCTTGGAAATACATTATTAAAACCAATTTCGCCTATCACATTTAACACTCCATTATTAGGAATGCATGTTGATGTTTTCAATAGCGAAGGTCATACAGTTGTCAATGAAGTTGGAGAGCTTGTTATATTGAAACCTTGGGTTGGGATGACAAATGGCTTTTGGAAAGAAAATGATCGGTATGAAACATCTTATTGGCATGTTTGGGAAAATACATGGGTTCATGGCGACTGGGTTATTAAAGACACTGATGGCTTTTGGACCATCACTGGTCGCTCTGATGATATATTAAATATCGCAGGAAAACGTGTAGGCCCTGCTGAAATAGAATCAGTTATTGTGAACCACCCGCAAGTAATGGAATGCGCTAGCATCGGTATCCCTCATCCTGTGAAGGGTGAGTGTGCTGTATGTTTTGTTGTATTAAATAACGGCACACCCAATGATGATTTGCAACAAGAGCTTTTTGAATCTGTGGCTCATTCACTTGGAAAAGCTCTAAAACCAGAAGAAATTCATTTCGTACCGCAATTACCAAAAACCAGAAATGGGAAAGTAATGCGAAGAGTGATTAGAGCTGCATATTTAAATCAACCTGAAGGTGACTTATCTTCACTAGAAAATGTAGATGCTTTAGAAACTATAAAACAACTTAAAGTTCATTAAAACAAGACTGGGTGATAACGTCATCAATTGACGATCTTAATCACCCAGTTTTTTATAAATATTTAAGTATTATTGATTCATTAGCATGAGGTGTATGATTATAATAGTAGAATATATAAATAATGAATTAACAATAGAAAGGATGAATATCATGCAAGCATTCACAAGTCGCACTGATGTACCAAGTCATGAAAAATGGGATTTAACACATATATTTAAAAATGTAACGGATTGGGAAAAAGGCTATCAAGAAGTAGAACAATTAATTGAGGAATTAAAACAATTTAACGGACAAATCAATGATGGTGCTTCCCTTCTTGCTTTTCTAAAAAGACAAGAAGAACTATCTCATGTATTTACTCTTGTTTATGCATACGCTAAGCTAGGTAACGATTTAGATACACGTAACAGTGATACACAAGTTCTTTTAAAGAAAGCGGAAAGCTTAAGTTATAAACTGAGAGAAGCTACTTCTTTCTTCTTACCTTTTTTACTTAGTATTGATGAAGAAGTATTAAAATCCTACATTGAAAAAAATGAGGGCTTGCACTATTTCGAGAAAGATTTATTCGAGACATTTCGGTATAAGCAGTATGTATTAAGTAAAGAAAAAGAAGAATTACTTTCTCAAATGGGTGAAGCCTATAGTGTACCAAGTAATGTCTACAAAATGATTAATAATGCCGACATTAAATTTGGAGATGTCACAAATGATGAAGGGGAGAAAGTTGAACTAACTCGGGGAATGTACAATAAGTTGCTCAAAAATCCAAATAGAGAAAAGCGTAAAGAAGCCTACAAAGCGTATTATAAACCATACTTACAAATGAAAAATTCAATCGCAACAACGCTTGCTGCTAATATAAAAAATAATGTTAACATGACAAAAATACGCAATTATCCTTCAGCACTTGAAAAATCACTGTTTGGTGATATGGTACCTAAAGAAGTGTATGATAATCTGATTGCAACTACGAAACAAAACATTGCAGCTCTACATACTTATGGTGAACTACGAAAAGAAAAACTAGTATTAGATGATTTACGTCAATATGACTTAAATATGGAACTTGTCGATGAGGTCGAACAAACCATCCCTTACGAGGAAGCATATACGATTATGCTACAAGCATTAAAGCCTCTTGGTGAAGACTATGTTCAAACGCTAGCATCTTTCAAAAATGCGAATTATATTGATGTCAGAGAAACACCTGGTAAAATGTCTGGAGCTTATAACATGGGCGTTTATGATGTACACCCTTATGTTTTATTAAATCATCAAGATAATGTAGATAGCTTATTTACGTTAGTACATGAAATGGGTCATGCTATGCATAGCTATTATTCAAGCAAATATCAACCTCGCATTTCAGCAGGTTATTCAATATTTGTTGCTGAAGTTGCTTCAACTGTAAACGAAGTATTATTAATACATCACCTACTTCAAGAAGCAAAAGATCCTGCTGTAAAAAAATATTATATTAATCACTTTATTGACATGTTCCGTGGCACATTCTTTACACAAGTAATGTTCGCTGAATTCGAGAAAATCACACATGAACTTGCTGAAAAAGGTGAGCCTTTAAATGTTGAAGTATTCAATAGTATTTATGAAAATTTGTTTAGAGAATACAATGGTAGCAGCATGACTTTTGATGATGAAGTAAAATATGGTTGGTCTAGAATACCTCATTTCTATAGACCGTTCTATGTATACAAGTATGCAACTGGTTTCGCAACAGCAATACATCTTGCTGATCAATTGGTTAAAGGCAATAAAGAGGCGCAAAAGAAATACATCACCTTTTTACAAAGTGGTAGTTCTGACTATCCACTTGAATTATTGAAGAATGCAGGTGTAGATTTAAATAGCCCTGAACCTATTGAAAGAGCGCTACAATATTTCACTAACTTAGTCAATGAGTTCCGAGCACTATAATGCATTTGGAAATTCCATGGTAAGGGCTTTCTTGATATAATATAATTATATCTCCTTAGGGTATTTTGTAGACCTTAAGGAAGAATTGGAGGGCTCTTCACTGAAGTTTAATCTGACAATAAGCATATTTTTGGGATATATCCTTAGCTTTTTTATCATCAGTTTATTAACAGGTCATTTTGATTGGGATTTCCTAAAAGCTGTTCTCATTGGTGGTTTGCTAGGATGTTTATTGATGTTCCTATTATTTAGAAAGAAAGTCACAAAAGGGGCATAGGTCGTTTCTGTTACTATTAGAAAGGGGCATATGTTTTCAAATTTGAAAACATATGCCCCTTTATTTATTTCTGCTTTAAAGAAATATCATTCAGTTGTAGCCGCCAAGTCGTTTCCAACTCTTCAATAGCACCCTCTTTAAACGAAACCTTTTGTTGAAAAAGTGGACCATCATAAACAAATGTATGGTATTCCCCTTTTTCACCCATAGGGCAAACAGAAAGATTTTGCAGATCATGATAGAAACTCATGTTTAAATCACGACCAAGCCAATCTTCGCTAAAATAGTTTTGCATTATACGAATAACTTTTGCACGATATCCAGAAGCAATGAATTGCTGCAATGCAGCAGGTGTATCGCTCTCTTTCATCCATAATGGATAAAGAGCTTCCATCCCAATAGCTTCAGCTACTCTTTCTCCCCATTCACGATGTTCATCGAGATATAAATCACCATATGCAATGGCCGTTATTTGATAAGCATTCTTTACTTCTTTTACTTTAGCAATAAAATCATCTGTATATGTAGAAAATGTACAAGAAATCCATTCTACAGGAATTCCTAACGCTTTCCCTTGCGCTTCGATTGCTTCTCTCTTCTCACCATGACCAAATGTAGCATTCAATTCTTTTGGAATTGTCGTTAATAAACATGCAACTTCAATTCCTTGTTCATGCAATTTGTGAAGTGTAAAGCATGCATCTTTACCTCCACTCCATGATAGTGCTACTTTCATCTTTATAGTCCCCCAACAAAGCTTATTTTTTCCACCAAGTGTCATAAACAGTTATTGGACCAAATCGTTTATGCTCTGTTTTCAAATACCAATTTTCAATTTTTGTAGCTGCTTCTTCACTTACCTCTTTTCCTTCGATGTAATCATCAATATCGTCATACGTTACTCCTAGAGCCACTTCGTCAGGAATTTGTGGTTTATCTTCTTCTAAATCAGCAGTTGGTTTCTTCAAGTACAAATGCTCTGGGCATCCCAAATACTTCAAAATCGACCTTCCTTGACGCTTGTTAAGACGATAAAGTGGAGCTATGTCACAAGCACCATCTCCATGCTTCGTAAAGAAGCCTGTAATCGCTTCAGCTGCATGATCTGTACCTAATACTACACCTTGATATATTCCGGCTAAATCGTATTGCACCTTCATACGCTCACGAGCTTTGACATTCCCTTTTAAGAAATCACTTAAATCTTTTCCTGTTGCTTCTTTAACTGATTGTACACTTGCATCCACTGCAGGTTTAATATTTACTGCAAGTGACTGGCTTGGCTTAATCCAATTAAGCGCATCTTGACAATCTTGTTCATCTACTTGGACACCATATGGTAAACGGACCGCGATAAACTGATAGTCATTGCTTCCATTCTCTTCATTTAGTTCATTGATAGCTGTTTGTGCCATATAGCCACAAAGAGTAGAATCTTGACCTCCTGAAATACCTAAAACAAGGCTTTTAAAGAATGGATATTTCTTTAAATAATCTTTCATGAAAACAACACTTTTTCTAAATTCCTCTTTTGGATCAATTTCTGGTTTAGCCTTTAATACTTCAATAATTTCTTCTTGTAAAGGTCTCACGATAAACCCTTCTTTCTATGTAATTACAGTTGATTTTAACACAATTCTCAATTACTCTTGATGTTTTTTGGAAAATACGTTTACTTTCATTTCTATTTACATTACCCAATAAACGTAACTTTTTTTCATTATATGAAACAACTCGACGAAATACTAGTTAGACCTTTTATAAAATCAAATCAAAAAAATACATCAAAAGGCTTTTTCTAATAAAACCTTTTGATGTATAAAAGATGATATTAAACGGGATATACACCATGTTTTCTAGTAGTAAATGTTAATTGCTTGCTGCTATAAGCGTCGAAACGATTAATTAATTCACTACGTAGATCATTCGGATGAATCACCGCATCAATGATCATTTCTGATGCCAAACGATAAATATCAATATCTTCACGATACTCATCTCGTTTACTTTGAATAAAACTTTGACGCTCTTCGACTGGGAGAGCCTGGATTTTATTGGCGTAAACTGCATTTACTGCCGCTTCTGGACCCATAACTGCAATTGAAGCAGAAGGCAATGCTATACAGCAATCTGGCTCAAAAGCAGGTCCAGCCATAGCGTACAAACCTGCACCATATGCTTTACGAACAATTACTGAAATCTTTGGAACAGTGGCTTCACTCATCGCTGAAATCATTTTCGCTCCATGTCTGATAATTCCTGCTTGTTCCACTTTTGTTCCAATCATAAAGCCAGGTATATCAGCTAAGAACAATAGCGGTATATGAAAGGCGTCACACAAAGTAATGAATTTTGCTGCTTTATCAGCACTATCATGAAACAGCACGCCACCTTTTACTTTTGGTTGGTTCGCAATGATTCCTACTGTCTTCCCATCTAATCGACCAAGCCCTGTTATTAGCTCTGCCGCAAATAATTTTTTAATTTCTAAAAAACTACCTTCATCGATGATTCCATCAATGAATTCATACATATTAAATGGTGCATTTTGATTGGATGGAATCAAGCTTTCTAACGATTTCTCTAAACCAACTGGTTTGCTTCCCACCACGATTGGCTTTTCAGTATAATTTTGCGGGAAATATTCAATATATTGACGAGCAAATCCCAGAGCTTCTTCTTCGCTCTTAACTAGCACATCACCACAACCTGAAATCGAGCAATGCATCTTAGCACCACCCATTTGCTCCTCCGATACTTTCTCACCGATAACCATTTCAGCCATTCTCGGTGATCCTAAATACATCGAAGCATTACCGTCCACCATAACAACAATATCACAGAAAGCAGGTATGTATGCTCCACCAGCAGCAGAAGGGCCAAATAATAAACATATTTGTGGAACTCGCCCTGAAAGTTTCACTTGATTATAAAAAATTCTTCCGGCTCCTCTACGACCTGGAAACATTTCAACTTGATCCGTAATTCTAGCTCCAGCAGAATCTACTAAATAAAAAATAGGAATATTCAATTTTAAAGCCGTTTCTTGAATACGAATGATTTTCTCAACCGTTCTAGCTCCCCAAGAGCCAGCTTTCACAGTTGAGTCATTTGCCATAACACAAACTTTACGTCCTTGTATCGTCCCGATAGCAGTTACGACACCATCCGCTGGTAATCCTTCTTCATTACAATTAGCAAATAAACTATCTTCTAATACTACATCTTCATCAAATAATAAAGCTAAACGTTCTCTAACATGCAGTTTTCCTTTTTCTTTATTTTTCTCATGGTATTTCGGCATTCCACCTTGTTTGATTCGATCTACCATTTGAACATATGTATTTTCTTGACTCATTTGATGACATCTCCTTCTCATAGTAATAAATAGGTTTATTGCATTTTGCGTGTAATCTAGCTATAACACCTAGAAGACTTCACCCTTCACCTCTACAAATAAAGTGACTTAGAAAGGTTTATTATTCACCCTTATAGACGGGCTTTCTTTTCTCAGAAAATGCTTGTAATCCTTCAAGACGATCATTCGTCGGAATTGTTGCGCTATAACACCATTCTTCCACTTTCAATCCTGTTTGTAAGTCTGTTTCCATCCCATGATGAATCGCTTTCTTCGCTTGCTTTAGGGCAATTGGTCCATTTTGAACAATTCGATTTGCTAATAAAAAGGCTTCTTGGAGTAATAGTGAGGATTCGACAGCACGTGAGATCAAGCCGATTTTCTCAGCTTCGACACTATCGATTCTGGCTGCGGTATAAATCAATTCTTTTGCTTTAGCCACCCCGATTAATCGTGGTAAACGTTGCGTTCCACCTGCCCCCGGGATAATAGCTAATGAAGTTTCTGTTAAACCAAATCTGGCTGAAGTTGAAGAAATCCGAAGATCACAAGCTAATGCCAGTTCAAGACCTCCGCCAAATGCAACACCATTCATAGCAGCAATTACTGGCTGAGGAAGTGCTTCTAATTTTGAAAACGTATCTCTAATTTGAGATACTGCTTTCTCAACTTCATGATTCGCTAATCCTTTACGTTCTTTCAAATCAGCTCCGGCACAGAAGGCTTTCTCGCCACTTCCTGTAATAATGACGCATCGAACAGTTGAATCATTCGAAATTGTATCAAGTATTTCATTGAATTGTACTAGCAATTCCTGATTTAATGCATTTGCAGCATTTGAACGATTTAATGTTATCGTTACAATTCCTTCATCATTTTGTTCATAAACTATAATTTGAGACAACCAAAACACTCCTTTGTTTTTTTGGTTGAAAGGGCAGTTACATTCATACTGCCCTTCATTAAGTGGAAAGAGAATATTTATCCTCTACTTCACAGTATTGTAGATTCCCATTTGATGACTTCTAAGCGGTTTACGGATTTTACTTTGAATAAATACCGCCGCTGTTTGCAACAAGTCTTCATTAATTCCGGTATGATAGCCCATTTTTTCAAGCATGTGGACCAAATCGTCAGTCGCTACATTCCCTGATGCGCCAGGAGCGTATGGGCAACCACCTAAACCACCTAACGCAGAATCAAATGTTGTAAAGCCCATGTCAATAGCTCGAAGAATATTGGCTAATGCCATCCCTCTCGTATCATGGAAATGAAGAGCAATTCTACTTTTATCAAAATATTTGGTTATTTCATTTAGAACCAACTCTACTTTAGCCGGATCTGCAACACCAATTGTATCTCCCAATGAAATTTCGGTTACACCAAATTGAAATAGTTGTTCACATATTCTTCGAACTGTATCAATAGATACTTCCCCATTATAAGGGCAACCAAATACTGTTGATACATAGGCACGAACAGTTTTTCCTGCTTTAATAGAAGAAACAGCTACGTCTTTTAATACTGGAAATGTATCGTCAATAGACTTATTAATATTCTTTAAATTATGTGATTCGCTTGCTGACATAAATAAACTAATTTCATCTATATCAGCTTCTAATGCCGATTCTAATCCTCGTAAATTGGGTACAAGCGCCGCATAAGTTACACCTTCTTTTTTCTTTATACCTTTTGCTACTTCTAGCGCATCACTTAATTGCGGTATCCACTTTTGAGGAACAAATGATGTGATTTCGATATAATTTAAACCTGTATTAGATAAAAGATCAATCCATTGAATTTTTTGCCCTGTTGAAATGATTTCTTTTTCATTTTGTAAGCCATCTCTCGGGCCAACTTCTTTTATCACTATGTTCTTTTTATTCATATCACTCACCTCACAACTCGACCTACTTCGGCCTATTCCACTGTTACTAATACATCACCTTCATTAACAAAATCATTTTCATTTACTTTAACACTAGAAACTATGCCATCTGACTCAGCAGCAATTGGAATTTCCATTTTCATAGATTCAAGTATTACTACATCCTGACCTTCTGTTACTGTATCCCCTTGTTTCACAAGAATCTTCCAAACGCTTCCTGCCATACTCGCTCTTAATTCACTCATTTGTAATCCCCCTTCAGACTTTTAAATCATTTAAGTAATGGTTTTCAACAAACGCTGTTGTTGTATTTCCGTTTCGAAATTGTTCATGCGAAACAATACGTTGAATCATTGGCAAATTGGTTTTGATACCTTCAACCTTGTATTGATCAATTGCTTGAAGCAACTGTTCAATACATTGACTGCGCGATTCTGCTTTCACAATTAATTTAGCAAACATACCATCATAAAATGGCGTAATACTAGAACCTTCTTGTACACCAACATCATTTCTAACATTCTCGCCTTGTGGTAATTGAAACGCAACGATTTTTCCAGGTGAAGGGAAAAATGTATTCGGATCTTCCGCATATACTCGTACTTCAATTGCATGCCCTTTTAAAGCAATATCATCTTGAGAAAATGATAACTTTTCACCTGAAGCAATACGAATTTGTTGTTCAACGAGATCAATTCCTGTTATTTCTTCGGTGATGGGATGTTCTACTTGCAATCTCGTATTCATTTCAAGAAAATAATAGTTTTGCTGTTCATCAACGATAAATTCAATAGTTCCAGCATTTTCATACCCTATTGCTGATGCTGCCTGAACAGCTGCTCTTCCCATCTCTACTCTCTTTGCTTCAGAAAGGAATGGAGAGGGTGCTTCCTCAATCACCTTTTGATTTCGTCTTTGAATTGAGCATTCTCGCTCCCATAAATATACTGTACGTCCGTGATGATCAGCTAAAACCTGAATTTCAATATGACGAGGATTTTCAATTAATTTCTCTAAATACATTTCATCATTGTTAAAGAATGTTGCCGCTCTTTTTTGATGACCTTCAAACGTCTTTCGCAATTCATCCTCATTACGAACGGCACCCATACCAATACCGCCACCACCTGCTGATGCCTTTAACATAATTGGATATCCAATTTTTTCAGCATGAAATACAGCATCTTCAACATCTTTCAAGGGAAATGATATCCCCGGTACAACGGGTAAACCAGCAGCTACCATTGTTCTTCGCGATTCAATTTTCTTACCCATTTTTTCAATTACATCAACAGAAGGACCAATGAATGCTATTCCATCTTCACGACAACGTTTAGCAAAAAGCGTATTTTCACTCAAAAATCCATAGCCTGGGTGAATAGCTTCACATCCTGATTCCTTTGCTATTTCTAAAATTTTTTCGATATTGTTATAACTATCCTGAGGTCTTGGACTACCTAACAAATATGATTCATCAGCTGCACCTACAAACGGAGCTTCACGATCTGCTTCAGAATATACAGCTACTGATTGAATACCTAATCTCTTACAAGTTCGGATAATGCGGGAAGCAATTTCGCCTCGATTTGATATAAGAATTTTTGAAAACAAGCTCATCTCTCCTTTTATCTCAAACTTAATAATTCCTTTGATTGTTCTTGCAATTTGAATTTTTGAATTTTCCCAGAAGCTGTCATCGGATACTGATCAGTAAAAGCAATATAACGTGGAATTTTATGATGTGAGATTTTTCCTTTACAATACTCTCTAATTTCTTCTTCTGTTGTAGTTTCTCCTTCTTTAAGAATGATCCACCCCATTACTGCTTCTCCATATTTTGCATCTGGAACTCCTACAATTTGAACATCTAGGATTTTAGGATGGCTATATAAGAATTCTTCTATTTCACGCGGATAAATATTTTCCCCGCCACGAATAATCATGTCTTTTAATCTACCAGTAATCTTGACATAACCACTATCATCCATTACTGCTAAATCACCAGTATGAAGCCATCCTTCTGAATCAATTACTTCTTTCGTTGCAGCATCATTTTTATAGTAACCTTTCATTACATGGTATCCTCTAGTACATAATTCCCCTTGAATACCATAAGGAACTTCTTGATTGGTCACGGGATCAACAATTTTCACTTCCACATTTGCTAATGCGCGCCCAACAGAAGACACTCGAAGTTCAATTGGATCATCTGTACGCGTCTGTGTTATTACAGGAGAGCTTTCTGTTTGACCATATGCAATCGTAATTTCTGTTGCACCCATCTTTTCTACAACAGCCTTCATAACTTCAATTGGACAATTCGATCCAGCCATTATACCTGTTCGTAAAGAAGATAAATCATATTGGTCGAAATCATCCATATTTAATTCTGTAATAAACATCGTCGGTACTCCGTGTAGCGCCGTACACTTCTCATTTTGAACGGTTTCTAGAACTTTTCTAGCGTCAAACTCTTGTACTGGAACCATCGTTGCACCAACAGTTACACACGCCATCGTACCAAGTACACATCCGAAGCAATGAAAAAATGGTACAGGAATACACATAATATCTTCATTAGTTAACTTCATACTAGCCGCAATATTTCTAGCATTATTTACTAAATTATTGTGTGTGAGCATGACGCCTTTTGGAAAACCCGTTGTTCCGGATGTATATTGCATATTAATCACATCATCAGGTTGAAGCGCTTTCATTCTTTCTTTTAATCCCTCATCAGAAATCAAAGTACTTTTCTCTAAAAGATCATTCCATGAATACGTACCTGGATAAATTCGATCCCCCAGTACAATAATGTTTTTTAAGTAAGGTAGTTTTTCAGAGTGTAAAGAACCTGGTTGAGATGTTTTAAGCTCTGGCACGATACTATACAATGTCTCCATATAAGAATGAGTCTTAAACGAATCTATCATAATTAATGTTGTACTATCAGATTGTCGTAATAAGTATTCTAATTCTTGAGATTGATAGTTTGTATTGACTGTTACTAATATCCCACCCATTTTACCTGTTGAAAATTGTGAAATTAACCACTCCGGAGTATTTGACGCCCAAATTGCTACATTATCTCCTTTATTAATTCCTAAGGCCATAAATCCTTTTGCAGCCCGTTCACAAACTTCATTAAACTGTTTATACGTATATCGTAAATTTCGATCGTGATACACCACCGCTTCTCTCTCAGGTTGTTTTTCTGCCAATTCCTGAAGTAACTGTCCTACTGTAATGTTCATAATAGTAGACATTATTGTTCCTCCCTACGTTTTTTAAAACGTTTGACATTGTTCTTAACCAATTCTTTATGTGAGCAAGAAACATGATGAGTGATTGAAACTTAGCAACCTATTTGTCTTGCAATAACCAATCTTTGAATCTCGGAAGTTCCTTCACCAATCTCAAGTAATTTACTATCTCGTAAGAAGCGCTCTACTTCATACTCTCTCATATAACCATATCCACCATGAATCTGAATCGCTTGGTTACAAGTACGGAATGCCATCTCGGAAGCATATAGTTTTGCAAAAGCTGCTTCTTTCGCAAATGGTTTACCTTGATCTTTCAGCCACGCTGCTTTAAACACTATATTACGAGCCAATTCGATTTCCATTGCCATGTCAGCTAATTTAAATTGAATTGCTTGGAACGAAGAAATTGGTTTACCAAATTGTTTTCGCTCTTTTGCATATTGGAGTGCTTTTTCATAAGCACCTTGAGCAAGGCCAACAGCTAGAGCCGCTATGGAAATACGCCCTCCATCTAATGTATATAGAAATTGTTTAAATCCTTTCCTACTATCTCCTAAAATATTTTCCTTCGGTACACGAACATTTTCGAGTACTATTTGTGAAGTATTAGAAGCGCGCACACCCATTTTTTCATACGGACTTGTAATAGTCATTCCAGGTGTTCCTGCAGGTACGATTAAAGCAGAAATAATATTCTTTCCACGCTCATCCTTCCCAGTAACAGCCGTCACTGTAATTGTTTCAGCGTAACTTGCATTTGTAATCCAACATTTCTCACCGTTAATGACATAATCTTCACCAACAAGCTCTGCTTTTGTTTGTGTACCACCAGCATCAGAACCTGCATTTGGTTCAGTCAAACCGAATGAAGCTAACCCTTCCCCTTTTGCAAGAGGTACTAAATACTGTTGCTTTTGCTCTTCTGTTCCAAAGTAATAGATAGGACTTGATCCAAGTGAAACAGCTGCTGCATAACTTAAACCTGTTCCACCACATACTTTTCCTATCTCTTCAACAGCTATAGCATAAGAAATAGTACCAGCGCCAGAACCACCATATTTCTCAGGAAATGGAATTCCTAATAACCCAAGTTCACCAATGCGTTTGAAAAGACGCTCAGAAAATTTTGCCTCACGATCTAATTCTATTGCTATTGGTTTTATTTCTTTCTCAGCAAAATCACTTACCATTTCTTTAATCATTTTTTGTTCTTTAGTTAATGAAAAATCCATTTAAGCTCCTCCTTTAATTGCAGACCGACTAATCGGTCTGTGTTGAGCAAACATAATTTCTCATGTTGAATGTTGTGATTGTAAACAGTGATAGGATCTGTACGCAGAATTACGTTTAGCTTCTTCAGTCCAAATAGCATGAAAAATAATATCACAAAAATAACATGTTATTTCTTCTATTGTTTTTTCACCATTTGCTTTGTACCACTTATATGTCCAATTAATCATCCCAATAATAGACATACCTGTGATAGAAACAGATAATTCTTTTCGAAACTCTCCGTAAACAATACCTTCTTGAATTACTTCTAAAATAATGTCTCGGTAACGATCACGCTTTATATTAATGCTTTCAAGATGCTGTGGTTGTAGGTACTTACTTTCTTGATAAAATACCGTAATGTGTGGCTTGTAGAGGTCAAATACTTTAACAAATGATTGGATAATATTATGTAGTTTGTCTGTAGGGTTAGAATAAGTGTTGATTGTTTCATTTGCTTTCAATAATACATAAGAAATAAAATAATCATGAATTACATATAGAAGTTCGTCTTTCGACTTAAAATGATGATAAAATCCACCTTTAGAGGTACCGCTCTGTTCAACAATGTCGTTAACTGAGACACCATGATAACCATGCTCATCGAATAATTTTAACGAAGTTTCAATTATTTTTTCTTTTAGTTCCGATGCTTTTCACCACTTTTCATTTTTTTACATATAAGTTAAAAATTACAACTTATATGTAAATACTAACAAATAAATCACATTTGTCAAACAATTATAAATGAAAGGCTATCATAAATTCTTCTGAAGTGGAAAGAGTATTATGGCATTAATAATGCATGTGTAGGTTTAAGTAATATCACATCCATGAACCTTAAAAAAATCGGCATTATACAGCCGATTGACAAAAAGAACTATTTACTTAAGTTCGCAGTAGCCGATGGAAGGATCATTATAGATAACAATTCAACATCAAATGCTGTCATCGCAAGATTCCCTTTTTTAAAGATATTTATACTCTATACTATGACAACAGCCTATTATGGTGAATTTTCTACTGCTTTTTCAATACATTTTTGAAGCTTGTTTTTTGTAAATGCCACTTTCCAGATTGATTAATCCAAACAGATGTAATTTCACCAAGAACATCTTCCTTAAAGGCACCACTTACACGTTGTACCCCCATCAATCCAAATCCTTTTACCGTATAAGTCGACTTTAAGCTAATATATGGACTTATTATTAATTCCATTGGTTCATTCAATTTTCCATTATGATATAAGCCTAGTTTCTCATATACTTCTTTCCGACTTGCAACATCCATACGATACGTTTTGTTTTGCACCACTAATTCAGCTTGATATTCGTCTCGAAAATTACTAGTAACATCCACTGGAAGCGGTACTTGTAAATTCACTTTTTGCTGATTTTTGAAAGAATAAATATAATTATTCACTTTAGACTTTTCATTTGCTGAACGCAATGTAATCATAATATCTTTCACGCCATCATGATTAAAGTCAGTGAAAAACATTTTCGGTTGCAAGCCATCATTTAAAGGGATCTTCATACATTTTCCTGTTGCACCGTTTGTTAGCTGTAAAGATACATCCTTTAATACATTTTCTTTCTTTATTTTTCCTTTTATAAGTAGTGTTTCTTTAATTTTATCACCTGTAACATCTTGTTGTTGCTCTTCTTCATACCATACTGAAGCTTGACCTTGTTGACTAGGAACGTACATCAATAAAACAACTGTACATATTAAACCCATCATAAAAAATTTCATTGCATATCCCACCTTCACATCATTTCCAATAATTTTCCCGTTTTTACAATTATTATGAAATAGGTTTATATGTAGAAATTGGAAAAGCCGCACTCTCAAATAATTTTATTAAATGTCAAGAAAGTAATTATGAAAACCGATACTTAAACGATTTAGTATAATGTCACACATTATA
>NZ_JBALMO010000101.1:300-35352 GCF_036963345.1 Bacillus sp. JJ722 | reverse complement strand
GGACTTTTTCAGTGCCCTCCTTGATACCCCTCTCCTTTTTTACTTTATGAAAAGTTAACTTTGATATAAGGATATGGTATTAGTAATGTACAAGTTTGCTTGAGTACTTAGATAATATAATTGGATTTTTTATGTAGGATATTCAGTTTAAAGTTTCTAATACCCCATCAATCCGTTTAATATCATCCGCAAATTCAGGATAGTTTTGAACTCGTTCACGATAAGAAAGAAGCGCTTTTCTATATAACTCATTTGTTTGCAAGAATCCATCAGCTCGCGAAGCGATCATGATATCTAACCATTCACTGAACGTTTTTATTCCCATTGTATTATTGTTTTGATTTGGATGTATTCTGAAATAACTAAGTGCTTCTGGGATATAGACAGCTTTTCCTTTTGATAATAATAATAACCACGCTGCTAGATCATTAATAATAGAATATTGTTTCCCTTGGTATACACCGAATTTTTCAGTAAGGTCTTTTTTCCGAAATAATACTGTTGTTGGTTCACCAATGACATTGAGACAATGAGATAATGCGATATTTCCTAATGTTTTGCCGTCTAAGATTCTCGTTTCTGGATATAGTCTAGCCGTCGCATGTATAGGAGGGAGATGTTGACCAAACTCATCGATTAATTGTCGGTATGATGTGACTAGTGAAATATTCTCAAATTCATTAAAAAAATAAAGCATTTTCATAATTTTATCTTTATGAAATACATCATCATCCATTAAATAATTGATATATTCACCTGATGCTAAATCAAAGCATTTATGCCAGTTTTCAAGAAATAGATTTCGTTCATTTTTATAATATTTAATATTAGAAAATGAGTCTATATAAGGTACAAGCATTTCTTGTACACGATTATCTGAACTATCATCACAGATGATGACTTCTATATTTGGGTACGTTTGATTCAACACACTATCAATAGCTATCCTCAAAGTTTCCGGACGATTATAAGCCGGTATAACAATACTTACTAATGGAAGACTCATGATTACACATCCTTTATCCTGGATTAACTCGCTTGTTTTGATATCCCCCTCATTAAAGAGATTCCAATGATTCATATATTAAGAGCTATTTATCTTTGAAGGGTAAATCTACACCTAAAAAGCACATAATATTGTATTCGCTCATTGTGAACGGTATTCACAGTTTGGTGTAGAGTAATACTTCATTTAACATCTACATATAAATAAATCGATAAAAATGTGGTGTAATGTATGGATCTCTCAAAAGGAGGATAGATATGTCAACGAATCAAACACCTTTATTAACCATTCATTTATTTCTTTCAAAAGAGAAGGAATGGGATGGATTAGAGGAAAGATTAATTGAGTTAAAGAAAAGTGATATCAAGGTGAAATTGTACGAACCTGATGGTGCTTTATTGGATATAAACCCTAAGCATCCTCGCATTTATGTTTCATTAGGATCGGAATGGGAATTATTTAGTACACTTAGTGCTTTACCTATTCAAGAGAGAAAACGTTGGTTGCATTACAATTCACCTTCAGATATTCACCCATATAATCTATTCCATTGCTGGCTTAGTTACACTGATCCTCTTCCTATCAATAAAATCCTACCTCCAACTCACTTCACTTCCGAAAGACCTTTAATATCAGTGTTTACGGCCAGCTACAGATCTAAAGAAAAAATCCAAAGACCCTATCGTACCTTACTAAATCAAACGTATACCAATTGGGAATGGGTTATTGTAGATGACTCTGGTGATGAAGATGAGACATATAAACAAGATTTACTTCTATTAAATGATCCACGTGTAAGAAGATATCGGCAAGATTCTCGCAATGGTTATATCGGAGCCGTTAAAAGATATGCAGCAGGTTTGTGTACTGGTGAAATATTGGTAGAAGTTGATCATGATGATGAATTAACCCCTAACTGTTTAGAGAAAATCGTGCAAACTTTTCAAGAAAACCCTGATTGTGGCTTTGTTTCCGGGGATTGTACTGAGGTGCTTGAAGGAAGCAATGATGCACATTGGTATGGTTGGGATTGTGGATTTGGATACAGCTTACACTATCGAGTTTGGGTACATGAAATGAATCGATGGCAGAATGTGCACAAAAACACAACTCTTAATAGAACAACGATCAGTCACTTAGTAGGCTTACCGAATCATCCTCGTGCATGGACTAGAGATTGTTACCACCTTATAGGAGGCCATCGTGAAGAGTTATTAGTAGCAGATGATTATGATATGCTCGTTCGGACATTCCTATGTACTAACTTTGTATCGATTCCTGAACTTCTCTATGTTCAATATCGAAATAAACACGGTGATAACTCAACCTTTATTCGAAATCATCAAATACAAGTTCTCGTAAAAGAACTATATCATTATTATAATGAGAGAATACAAGAAAAAATGAAAGAATTAGGGTTACCAGAGGCGCAACCATATAATCGAATATGGGAGACAACTCTAGATCATCCTGCCCGTGCTACCGCTCATAAAATTCACGAACAATTATCCAAAATTTCTATTCTATTTCCTATTCCCTATTCAACACCTACAATTGAACATACCCAGTTATTTCATACACTCCAAAAAGGACTAGAGACCAACTTTAATGAGATCGAAGTAGTTATTGTAGGTCGTATTCCTGAAGAAATCGAGCTATTTGCATCGAAAGCACCTATGGGAGCCATCCGATGGTGGCCCATGGAGCCTACCGATTCATTAGAATCATGTATTGAATATGCAAAGTTTTGTGCATCATGTGCTGAGAAAGTAGTAGTAATGCCTTAAGGTGATACTCTGAAGTCCAATATAGAAGTAAAATCAAGTGATTTGATAAAGCTCGTATCAACTTAAAAGATACGAGCTTTTGAACGATTTCTTTCTATTTTTCATCAATTATTTATTTTCTCTCTATATAAATCATGATTCATCAAACTATATTGTGCCAACTCTTTATGTCTCGTAGATTTATACTTCATCATATTTCACTCACACTCATATATAAAACGAACTTTCTTCATTTATTGAGTAGATTTCTTCTTCCATGTACTTTTCAATGAAACAATTTTGTTAAAAACAATTCGTTCATCCGTAGTATGTTTATAATCCACACAATAGTATCCATGGCGGAGAAATTGGAATTTTTCTTCTTTTTTCACATTCAATAGTGATGGTTCGACCATACAATCTTTATAAATCACTAATGAGTTTGGATTCAATTTCTCTTCCCAACTCTTTGTTGCATCTTTTATATCAATATCCTCTAACAATAATCTATCATAATCATGAACTTCTGCTTTCAAACCGTGTGATGCAGACACCCAATGAATCGTTCCTTCTGGTTTGCGAGCATTAAAACCAGAGCCACTCTTTGTATTATGATCATACGTACAATGAATCTCAAGAATTTCATTCGTGTCCTCATCTTTTACAACATTTGTACATTTTATAAAGTAAGCACCGATTAGTCTAACCTCTTTACCGATTGACAATCTTTTGAATCCTTTCGAAGCTTGTTCCATAAAATCGTCTTTCTCAATAAATATTTCTTTTGTGAATGGAACAAGGCGACTACCTAATTGTTTATTCTCACTATTATTTTCAACCGATAGCATCTCTGTTTGGTTGTCAGGATAATTGGTAATTACTACTTTCAATGGTTTTAAGATGACCATTGCTCGATTGACTTTCGTTTTGAGACTCTCTCTTAATGAATGTTCCAGCATAGAAATGTCAACAGTACTTTCATTCCTTAATAATCCTATTTCATGTGTAAATTCATTAATACTTTCAGCTGTAAAACCTCTTCTACGCAAGCCTTTAATCGTTGGTAATCTTGGATCATCCCATCCATCAACATAGTTACTCCCTACCAATTCCTTCAAATAACGCTTACTCGTTACTACTCCTGTAATATTTAATCGCCCGAATTCTCTTTGTTTCGGTGCTCCTTCAATAGCTAATTCATTTAAAACCCATTCATATAATGGGCGATGGTCTTTAAATTCAATTGAGCAAAGTGAATGCGTAATTCCTTCTATAGCATCTTGAATCGGATGCGCAAAATCATACATCGGGTATATGCACCATTTATCACCCGTTCGATAATGGTTCACATGAAGAATACGATATATAACAGGGTCCCTTAAATTAATATTTGGAGAACTCATATTAATTTTTGCACGTAAAACCTTCGAGCCAGTTGGAAATTCACCTTGTTTCATTTTAGAGAATAGCTCTATATTTTCTTCAATCGTTCTGTTTCGATAGGGGCTTTCTATTCCTCCAGTCGTAAGCGTTCCTCGATATTCTTTCATTTCTTCTACAGTCAAATCACACACAAATGCTTTTCCTTGTTTTATCAAAGTCATTGCCGCATGAAAGATTTCTTCCGAGTAATCAGAGCCATAATAAATTCTGTTACCTGGATTAAATCCAAGCCAGTTTATGTCTTCTATAATACTTGTTACATATTCTATATTTTCTTTTAAAGGATTAGTGTCATCAAAACGCAAATGAAAATTACCGTTAAATTTTCTCGCCATTTCATAATTTAGTTGAATGGCATAGGCACTTCCAATATGCAAATATCCGTTTGGCTCCGGTGGAAATCGTGTACATATTGATCTTTTATATACGCCTTTTTCTATATCTGTCATAATTTCTTGTTCTAGAAAATTTCTGTGTAATTTATTCATTATAAGTACCTCCGACTTTTATTTATTAATGCAATTAAATAAATAAAAAAATCCCACCTCCAAGACGATCGTCTTGGGGACGAGATTTGAAAAATCGTGGTACCACCCCAGTTCGTTAATATGTCACCATATTAACCTCATCGAGTACGTCACCTAAGAAAAGCAGAAGCGTCTGTTGGACACAAATCAAATGGATGAATTCCATTCTACATTTTCAATAAGTGGTTATACCCTAGCTCTATAACAGGAGCTCCTGTCACACTATCCCCTTTTCGGTTCCAATGTGCTGCTCAGAGGCTTGCTTCAATAAGATCATTCTCACTCCTTTTCAGCTACCGGAGTTCTCTGTATAGAACATTTCTTATTTACTCTTCTCTTCATTGCATTTAATTTGATATATAGTATCATATGTTATTTTATAAAGTAAAGCTTCTATCTATAATTTGTTCATGATCTTTCCAGCATTTTATTAATCGCAAGAATAGCCTGCTTTGCAATCTCTTCATCCACAGTAATCACATTCACCGGCACTCCTTCCATAATGCTTTCTAAATTCCATAACAAATGCTTCGCATCAATTCGATTCATCGTTAAACAAGGACACATATATGGATTTAAAGAAATAATTTCTTTATCTCGATGTTGGTCGATCAACCGCTTTACTAAGTTCATTTCTGTACCAATTGCCCATTTCGAACCAACTTCGGCTTCTTTTATCATATCAATAATATATTTCGTACTTCCGTTAAAATCAGATTGTTCTACTACTTCATGTGTACATTCTGGATGTACCAGAATATTCATATCTGGGTGCTGCACTCGCACTTGCTTAATATTTTCAGATGTAAAGTTCTCGTGTACTGAGCAATGACCTTTCCATAGAATCATTTTACAATTATCCAATTTACCTTCGTAAACTAATTCATTGTTAATCGGATCCCAAACTGCCATCTGTTCCAGTGAAATTCCTAAATCATACGCAGTATTTCTGCCTAAGTGCTGATCCGGCAGAAATAAAATTCTTTCTTTTTGCTCGAACGCCCACTTTAACATGTTATGTGCATTTGAAGAAGTAACAGTTGCGCCTCCATTAAGGCCAACAAACGCTTTAATTTCTGCAGTCGAATTAACGTATGTTAGCGGGATCATTGTATTTCCAAACAGTCGCTGTAATTCTCGCCATGCGTGATCTGTTTGTTGAATATTCGCCATATCCGCCATTGAGCAGCCTGCTCTCATATCTGGTAAGAGAACTTTTTGATGATTTTGAGTTAATATATCTGCTGTTTCTGCCATAAAGTGAACGCCACAAAAAACGATAAATGATGCATCTTTTTGTTGTGCTGAAATTTGGGCAAGCTGAAGCGAATCACCAGTTGTATCACAATGTTGAATGACTTCTTCACGTTGATAATGATGACCTGGAATAAATAACTCCTTTCCTAGTTTAACCTTTACCTCTTTAATTCGTTCATGGACCTCTTCTTTCGACATCACATTATATTTCTCGGGTAATAATTGTTTTCCTACAATAGTTTCGAGCAAGCTCATCATCTGTTCTCCTTTACAGTGAAATACAATACCTTTGCACTTATGTCTAAAGCTTTCACGGAATGTGTTAAGCATCCAAGCGATATATAATTCACACCTGTATCTCGGTATGTATGTAAATTTTCAAGCGTAATTCCACCAGAAACTTCTGTAATAATAGATGGTGGTACTAACTTCACAAACTCTCGCACTTGATCAGGTGTACAATTGTCAAACATAATTACATCAGCTTCAGCATCTACCGCCTCTAATACTTGTTCTCTCGTAGACGTTTCTACTTCCACCTTCATCATATGTCCTGTTTTCGATTTAGCTAGCTGAACTGCTTTCGTAATACTTCCTAAGAAATCAATATGATTGTCTTTAATCATGACACCATCATATAAGCCGTAACGATGATTGCTCACTCCACCACAATATACTGCATACTTTTCCAGCATACGTAACCCTGGTGTTGTTTTTCGAGTATCACAAGGCTTTGTAGATGATCCCTTTAAAATTTTTGCAGCTTTTTGCGCTTCTGTCGCTATTGCACTCATACGTTGTACAAGGTTTAATATAACTCGCTCTCCCATTAACAACGCTGCAATATTTCCTTTTATATCTACTAACTGTTGTCCTTCTGTAATACATTCGCCATCACGAACATGCATTGTAATTTCAGCGCTTTCATCTACCATTTTAAAACCTGTTAGAATGACATTTCCTCCACAGAAAACACCGTTTTGTTTAGCAATGAACGTAAATTGTCCACTCTCAACACTTTCAAACAAAGATGTTGAAGTAATGTCTCTTTCACCGATATCTTCTATAAAAAAAGATTGAAGCATTTCTTTAAGCTTTAACTTGTTCATATACTACCCTTCCTTTAAGATGAGATTGACTAATTACGATTGATGCATTTTGCCAAGAAACTTTTTCAGTACAGCTATCACTGCGCTGGTGTGCTCCTTTACTTTTTTTTCGAAGGCGTGCACAATTTACAATACTCATGGCTGTTATGATCATAAACGCTTTCAGTACTTCTTCCTTCGATAATGATTGAAAGCTTTCATCTACTAAAGAAGATAAAGGAAATTGTTTTAACCATTGTGATAATTTGCGTAAACCTTCTTCATTTCTTTCAATTCCGGCATATTGAAACATGTTTGCTTGCAATTCTTTAATAATCGGTAGCAACGATTGCTTACATTCTTCCTTGTGCACTTCACTATTGATTTGTAGAGTTTGTATCGGATCATTACGTAGCATTAATCCAAGCTCTTTACCGTACACTAAACCTTCAAGTAAAGAATTACTCGCTAAACGGTTAGCCCCATGTACACCCGTGCAAGCTACTTCACCCACAGCATATAATCCTTTCACATTGGTTCTTCCTTGATGATCTGTTTCAATACCGCCCATTATGAAGTGACTAGCTGGTGCTACAGGAATTTTTCCTTCTCGCCAATTCATTCCGTAGCGCTCATATAATGCTGTGATAGCTGGAAAACGTTTATCGAAATTCTTAATCATGCTTATATCAAGAAAGATTTGTTGTCCCTCTTTCATATAAGAGAATATGGTTTGTGCAACAATATGACGCGGTGCTAAATCTCGTAATCTATGTATGCCTTCCATAATCGGAATACCATCTTGATTAATTAAAATAGCCCCTTCACCTCGAACAGCCTCAGATACTAAGCCACAAACTTTCCCATCAATATAAAATCCAGTAGGATGAAATTGAACAAACTCCATATCTTTCAATCGAGCACCAGCTTTTAAAGCAAGAGCAAATCCATCACCTGTTGCATTTTCACTATTTGTACTGTATGAATAGAGTGAGCCACATCCACCTGAAGCCATTACAATATGTGATGCATAATACTTCTGAATAGTATTTCTAGCATCTTTCGTAGCAGCGCCTATACATATACCATCTTGTGTTAAGAGTAAATCTACAACCATCTCATTCTCCCTAACTGTAATACTTGTATGCTGTATTTGACTTAACAAAAATTCAGCTAGTTCTTTACCGGTTGAATCTCCATTACAATGTAGAATTCTTCTTTCACTATGCGCGCCTTCTAAACCGTACACAAGCTGATTATACTCATCTCGATCGAACCTCATTCCTTGTGACAATAACGTATTAACAACTGAAACTCCCGAAGTAACCAAACGCTTCACAGCATCGCGATTATTATGATATTCGCCCGCTTCCATCGTGTCTCGAACATGGCTTTCAATTTTGTCGTATGATGCATGTGCTGCTGCAACTCCTCCTTGAGCTAAATATGTATTACTAGTTCTTACATTCGTTTTAGTCACCATGATTACTTTCTTCGTTTGACTAGCATATAAAGCTGTTTGAAGTGCAGCAATACCGCTACCAATAATTAATACATCACATTCAAATGAACTCATCATTACCCTCCTGATTTACAGGTGTCTTGACACATATATTTACACAACATTAGCATTTTAGCAAGCATTATGTATTGGAAAAGTCTAAAGTGGTTGATATAGTAGTTATTTTCAATTTAGTATAAAAAATGCACAAAAAAAAGCTTCTTTTCTGTAAGAAGCTTTCCATTTATACGACAGAATGTTGTTGCTTAGCCATTCTTTTACGAAATAACAACAACCACACTGCATTACCTAATAATAAACAGCAAGAGATTATGAAAACATACGGTATGCCTAATTTACTAGCGATCAGACCACCTGCTAAAGGACCAGCTACATTGCCAAGATACTGGGCAGTTTGGTTATAACCAAATACTTTACCAGTTAATGCTTGAGGCACAATCTTTTTCAAATACGTATTAATTGCAGGTATTAGACCACCTAATCCAAATCCTAAAAGAAAGCGCAATAAGATTAACTGCCATACACTTCCTACAAACGCATGTAAAGCCAAGAGAATCGCTACAGCAATTAAACAAACTTGCAAGACTTTTTGTGGACCTAATTGATCGCTAAGCTTACCTAAATAAGGAGCTGCAATCATATTGGATACTCCCGAGACCGCTGTTACTATTCCTGCTAGGAATGCTAAAAAGCTTGTTGTTCCGGCAATTTCTGAGACATATAAAGTAAGAATCGGTTGAATAGACATAAGTGCAGCTTGCAATACGAATGTTAACACAAAAATTCTTAATGTAATTTGCCAGAAAAAAGGATGCTTTTCTGATTCATCAACTTTCGTTTCAGCCTTTGTTTTGCTAGCTACTGTTTTTTCTTCCTTAACGAACAGAACAATAATAAATGTTAAAATTAAAAATCCACCAGTTACCCAAAAAACTTGGCGAAATCCAATAAAATCAGCTAATAATCCACCAATAACAGGTCCAATCAGTGTTCCTGCCACGCCTCCAGTCGATAAAACGCCTAGTGCTCTTCCACTCATTTTAGCAGGAGTTTGTGAAGCAACTAATATAATCGCTGCCGCTAAAAAACCTGATACAGTTCCCATCATAAATCGCAGAGCGACTAATTGATACACATTTTGCACAAACCCCATCAAAGTCACAACAACCGCCATACCGAGACTAGCACGAATCAACATCGGCTTAACACCATGTTTATCCGCAAGTTTACCCCAAATAGGTGAAAAAATCGCTGCCGTGATAAATGTACTGCAAAAAGCTATACTCGACCAAATCTCAATTTCCTGATGGCCATGTAACCCAAGTTGGTTTATAAAAAGCGGTAAAAAAGGGATAACTAAATTCATACCTGCTACTGTAAAAAAAGAACCTAACCAACATATATATAAATTTCTTTTCCATGTAATCACATTTAAGCCTTCTTTCTGTAACAAAGAAAACACTTATATATATTTTAATATATTTATAGATTTAACTTAAAACGTTAATTATACCTCATTTAATTAGTATTAGCAAAAAAGGAATAGAAAGAAACAAAGACTTCGTTGGACTGCTCGGCTCCTTAATTCGTTTCCAACCATGATTCATTATGTACAACTTCATTATCTTGTGGAAATTGATTTACTATTTACATTAACACCCCCTCCCTTCTTAAAATATAATTGATCCAATAAAAAAGACCGAAGAAGAAACAACAGACAAACGCTGCCTCCTACTCCAGTCTATTCAACACTTTTACTTAACAAATTGACTGTTTAATTCTTTAAAAGCTTCTCTTGAACGTTCTAACACGTCTATATCAACACTAAATGACATTCTAAAATATCCCGGGCAACCAAAACCAGTACCTGGCACTACTAAAATATTATAGTTTTCTGCTGCAAACTTACAGAATTCTACATCATCAGCAATTGGACTTTTTGGAAATACAAAAAACCCACCTTGTGGTGTAATAAAATCAAATTTAGCATCTTTTAAGATATCTACTACAAGATCTCTACGCTGCTTGTATTCTTGCTGCTCTGTAACTAAATCATCAGTCATTGCTAGCACACGTTGCATAAAAGCTGGTGCATTCACGAAGCCTAATGTTCTATTAGAAAACACTAATGCCGCCATTATTAAATCATGTCCTTCTATCGCATCATCAATGGCGATATAACCGATTCGCTCTCCAGCAATACCTAAATCCTTACTAAATGAACTAGCGTAAATCACACGATGATACGCATCAAAAGGACTGTCGTTTTCTATACCATCATATGTTAATTGTGTATACGGCGCGTCATATACAAGGTAAATACTCGTTCCATATTGCTGCTCTCTATCTTTTAAAAGCTTTCCTAATGCTTTAATGGATTCATCCGATAAAATCGTTCCAGTAGGATTATGCGGTGTATTCACAATAATTGCTTTTGTTTTATCCGTAACTTTATCAGCTAATTGCTCAATATTTATTTGAAAATTTTCATCTAAGTTACAAAATACAGGTGTTCCTTGTACATTTTCAATATAGTATTTATACTCAACAAAATATGGAACCAAAATAATAACTTCATCGCCAGGGTTCACAATGCTGTTCAAAGCAACATTTAATGCACCACCAGCCCCAACTGTCATAATAATGGAGTTTGCAGAAAAACTCTTCTTATAAAATGATTGTAAAAATTGCGCTACTTTCTCACGAGCTTCTATTAAACCTTGATTAGATATGTAGCCATGTAGATTAGCCGATGTACTTTGTGCCAATACTTTAATATTCTCTCTAAACTTTGATGGTGGCTCAACAATTGGATTCCCTAATGAAAAATCATATACTTTATCATTACCATGAATGCTACGTAGTTGATTCCCTTTTTCGAACAAATCTCTAATCCATGACCCTTGTTCTAAATTAGCTTCAATTGTTTTTGAAATTAGACTCAATTTACATTTTCCTCTCATTAAACAATATTTATATATATACTAACCATGCTTGTAGTACCTTTTTCTTACAAATTATTGTATCAAATTTTCAAATACTCAAACATCTTTATTTGTAGCTTCTTTAATAACACGAGGTTTATGTCTTTACAGTTATATAGGAAGAAGGTTTACTGTTTAAAACATCCGTTAATGCTACAGATCCTAGATGCTGTTTTGCTAGTAATTCTAAATCCTCTGAATGCAATAATTCTTGATCTGGTTGATTCGTTAAATATGTAATGATACCACCATTCACTATTTTCTCCATTTCATTCCATGGGAAGGTAGCTATTTTTTTTTCACCGAAATAATCAATATACCGTATCCCAAAATAATTACACCAAAATACGCCTGGTAATCTTGTTTCTAATGTTCCATGAATATGCTGCCTTTCAGCTGGAACTTCATGAGAAATATATCCGTAGATTCCATCTATTAATTGAATGGTTTCTTTAAAGACCTTCATGATGACTTCTCTGTATTGTTGAAATGTCTCTACTGGAAAGAAGAAAGTTAAGTAATTTAAATTAATATCCTTTGAACTTTTCATCCAATCAACAATAAATAAGAAGTTTGGGTTATTACTTTCCCCAAGTATACCACCTGCTGTTCCAAGCATATGATCTATTTCAACGTTATCATAGCTCTTATCTTCATCAGTCCACATTTTCAAAAAATCATGTTGTGTGTAATTTTTTGTAAGTGGCTCAACTGTCCCAATCTTATCAGGTGTCAATCCAGATTCCGTAAGCAAACGGCTAAACTTTAATGCAATATCTTGTTCCTGTATAGCATTCAATGTAATGATTTTCGCAATCATTGTCATATCTAGCTATTACCTCCTTTTCATCCCTATAACCTAATCGGTGAAGGAGGATATATATCCTCCTTCATATTTGTACACTTTATTACATGAACGTATCAAATTATATCAATACAAATCAAGTGATTTGCAAGAATTTTTCCTTTACGATTGAAAAATCTCTAAATAATTGTTCATCATCCACTATTAATTTTTCTAATTTAATTTTATCCACCATTAGATGTAAAGCATTTTCGAATTGAGTAAATAAGTAATGTCTAATTTCTTCTGCAGATCTGTTAAGCCACTTACTCTTTGGCATTCCAATTCTAATGCTCACAAATCTTTGTTTTACATCTAATAATAGATTCTCACAGCCTTCAAATCCCCAATTTAATCGATTACCATCTATTCTTCCTTCTGGAGCAAATTCATCAAGTTGCGGAGAGTAACATTTATCACAAATTGTATTTAACAAAGTACTTAATGCAATGATATGAGGATCAACAGCATTAGCCGAATGTACATCACCAAACTTTACACTGAATGTAAAATATGTACGCTTTTCCATCACACTGTCACCCCTAACATCATTTTTTCAAAAGTTTTTGAGTTCATAATATCATAATTTATTCCCTATAATATTAATAATTATGATAATTCACATTTTATCTACAACTATGAGGATTCTATGAACTCACTATAATATGTTATTCTTATCATTTGTCTTGACAGTTGTCTTGATTCTTCCATACACTACTATCAAGTGAAATAGAACCTATATAAGGGAGTTACTGAAATGAAATATTTTGATTATGCTGCAACCACACCAATGTGTGAGGGTGCAATTGCAGCCTACACAGAAGCTGCCAAACTGTGTTTCGGCAATGAAAGCAGCCTGCATGATGAAGGTCATAAAGCAAAGCAAGTACTAGAGGCTTCAAGACAAATAATTGCATCAAACCTAGGAGTAAAAGATGAGTGCATTGTCTTTACTAGCGGTGGCACGGAAAGTAATCAACTTGGTATTCAAACACTACTAAAAAATACACCTTCAAATAGAAAACATATTATTTGCTCATCCTTAGAGCATCATTCTATTCACCAAAGTTTATTTCAATTACAAGAACAAGGATACGAAATTGAATATATGGAACATCTATCAAATGGCATCGTTAATTTAGAATTTTTACAGAAACAAATAAAAGAAACGACTGCTTTGATTATTCTTCAACATGTTAATTCTGAAATAGGAATCATCCAGCCAATTGCTGATGTTCATCAACTTATACACGATCAAAATATTCTACTACATGTTGATTGTGTTCAGTCATTTGGCAAACTAGATTGTAAAACCATGCATGAATATGTGGATAGCCTAGCCATTTCAAGTCATAAAGTATACGGTCCTAAAGGTGTTGGAGCAATTTCCTTCCCACATATACATACTTTACAACCATATCAAACAGCCGTCACTCACGAACATGGCTACCGATCAGGCACAGTTAATGTTCCCGGAATCTATTCATTTGCAGTCGCTGTTAACAATCTAAAAAAGAGTAATCACATTCCATCTTTAAGATCTATCATATTAAAAAATCTACAAGCTAGTCAAATATCATTTGAGTGCATAGAAGGAGAAGAGAAACAGCAATTGCCTCATATCATTTGTTTACTATTCCCGAAAGTTCAAGGTCAATATGTTATGATGGAGTTAAATAAATTAGGCTATTGTGTTTCTTCAGGAAGTGCTTGTCAATCAGGTACTAAAGAACCGTCTAAAGTACTTTTATCGATTGGCAAAGACGCTGACGAAGCGAAAAGTTCCATTCGGATTTCATTAGGAATGCACAATACTGAAGAACAATGTCTAAGTCTAGCTCAAGACCTATCACACATTATAGCCATGCTTTTAACACAGCCATAAGGAGAATTAACATGAAAAACGATAAAAAGCTACTTGGAGAAGAACGTCGCAACGAGTTGCTTAAACTATTAAAAACGAGTTCTTCTCCAATAACTGGAAGTGAATTAGCGAAAGTAGCCAATGTAAGTCGCCAAGTCATAGTAGGCGATATCACCCTTCTAAAAGCAAAAAATGAACCTATCATCGCGACAAGCCAAGGGTATATATACTTTCAGCAAGATCAATTAGAAAAGCTGTTTGAGCGAACAGTGGCCTGCATTCATACACCTGAAGATACAGAAAAAGAACTTTTGTTACTTGTTGATACAGGTGTTACAGTGAAAGATGTGAAAGTCGAACATCCAGTATATGGAGATTTAGTTTCTTCCGTTATGGTAAGTAATCGTCGAGAAGTTTCTCATTTTCTGAACAGAATTCAAGAAACGAAAGCAACTCTTCTCTCTCAACTTACGAATGGTATACACCTACACACCTTAGTTGCATCTTCAGAACAAATATTAGATGAAGCCGAAGCAGCACTACAAGAGGCTGGATTTCTAGTTACTGAAAACGATTAACATAAAAAAGCTGTACGAAAGAGAGCCGATCATAACTCGTTTTCGCACAGCTTTTTTACTATTTTGCATTACTTAGTTGCAACCCTTCAACCGTGAAACTTTTATAACTTCCTAAATTTGATACTCTACAACCTAATGCTTCAAGCTCTTGAATCGTGCCTGGTATTAACACTTCATCCATTGCCATTTCGATATCGACAATAAAAAAGTATTTACCTAATGATATTTTCATTGGACGAGATTCGATCTTTGATAAATCTAAATTCCTCCAAGAAAACGCTGATAACACTTGGTGTAGTGCTCCAGGATGATTATCTGGAAGCTCGATCATTAAAGTTGTTTTCTGACCATTTTCCTTAGCATCTTGAACTGTTAAATCTATTTTTCGCTTAGATACAACAATAAATCTCGTTGTATTGTGTTTATAATCATGCACGTTATGTTTTACAATCGTTAAACCATATTCATTAGCGGCTAGCTCACTAGCAATAGCAGCTACTTTCTCATCAGGATTATTCTTCACATATTCCGCTGCTCCCGCTGTTGATGCAACACTTTCATACGGTACTGTTTTTAATTCCTTATGAAGAAACTTATGACATTGAGCAATAGCGTGAGAATGAGAATATACTTTCTCAATAGACGTCCAATCAGCACTGTTATTCGGATGAACCATAAAGTGCTGCTGAATTGGTGTATTGATCTCACCTTGTATGGGTAAGTTCACTTCATGAATTAAGTAATCTAAGGTAATATTAACAGAGCCCTCTAACGCATTTTCAATTGGTACAATAGCTACGTCCGCTTTATCTTCCATCACAGCGTCCAAGCATTGCGGAATCGAAATCATTGGCTCTATGTCATCATTCGGAAATGCTTTTAAAGTAGCGTAATGTGTAAATGTCGCTTTCGGCCCTAAACATACAACTTTCATTCTGATTAACCTCCCCACTTGCGAAAAATTATATATTGTTCTATGTTAGGTTATTTTTTGATTTTTTACAATATTTTAATTTCAGAAACACTAATTTGCCTGTTTGGTTCCACAACTTCTTTCCACCTCTTCTTAAGAAGTCTACTAGGAACTGATCTAGATCCCAAAAAAGCAAACCTTGTGAAGTGTATAAAAAAAACAGCAAGAGAATGGTGTTGCTCATTCACTTACTGTTTTTATTTAATTTGTTTTTACTTTATGCGCCTGAACCTAATACTTCTACTTTATCGACAAATTCTAGTTGTTTTAAGTTCGAAAGTAAGCCATCAATGTTTGTATTCATTGAACTCACATTCAATGATAACGTAACATTCGCTCTACCTTGTATAGGAATGGTTTGATGAATGGTTAATACATTACATCCCGCATCCGCAACAATTCCTAATAAATTAGAGAGTGTTCCTGAACGATCTTCAAGATGGAAAAACAATGTAATGATTTTTTCCTTCACAATTGTGTGAAAAGGAAAGACGGTATCACGGTATTTATAAAAGGCACTTCTGCTTAAGTCGACCTTTTGTACAGCATCCCATACTGATTCGGCTTTCCCCCGTTGAATCAGTTCTTTAGCCTCTAAAGTCTTTTGCATCGCTTCTGGTAAAACATCCTCACGAACTAAAAAAAATTTATAATCGCTTTTTTTCAAAGTATTCACCCCAAAAAATTACTCAACGAACTCAAACTCGAAATCACAAATCTTGACCGTATCTCCATCTTTCGCGCCACGTTTTCTTAATTCATCATCTACTCCATATGAGCGAAGCTGTCTAGCAAAACGAGCAATCGATGCATCACGATTAAAGTCTGTCATAACGAATAGTCTGTCAATCTTATCTCCAGATACAACGAAACGACCATCTGGTTCACGAGTAATTTGGAAATCTAATTCGTCTTTCTCGAACTTGTAAAGAACTCGGTGTACTCCAGCTTCTTCTTCTTCGTGATCTAGTGGGAATTCTGGTGTTTCTTCTAATTTATCTGCCACAGCAAATAACAACTCGCGAATTCCTTCTTTCGTGAAAGAAGAAATCGGGAAAATTTGTACATCCTCACCAACTTGTTCTTTGAAAGCATTCAAATTATCTTCTGAATCCGGCATATCCATTTTGTTTGCCGCAATAATTTGTGGTCTTTCAGTTAAACGTAGATTATATTCTTTCAACTCGTTGTTGATTGTTACATAATCTTCATAAGGATCTCTTCCTTCAAGTCCAGACATGTCAATAACATGTACAATAACACGTGTTCTTTCAATATGACGTAAGAACTGATGACCAAGTCCTACACCCTCAGAAGCCCCTTCAATTAACCCTGGAAGGTCAGCCATAACAAAGCTACGATTATCTTCTGTTGCTACTACACCTAAGTTTGGTGTAATTGTAGTAAAGTGATACTCTGCAATCTTCGGTTTAGCCGCAGATACAACTGATAATAATGTTGACTTACCTACACTTGGGAAACCAACTAAACCAACGTCCGCTAGTAATTTCAATTCAAGAATAACATTGCGCTCTTGGCCTGGTTCACCATTCTCAGCAATCTCTGGAGCTGGGTTAGCAGGTGTTGCAAAACGATTGTTTCCGCGTCCACCTCGTCCACCTCTAGCAATAATTGCTGTTTGTCCATGTTCTGTTAAATCCGCAACAACTTCTCCTGTCGCTTCATCACGCACAACTGTACCTGGCGGCACTTTTACAATTAAATCGGATGCATTTTTCCCATGCATACTTTTCGACATACCGTGTTCTCCACGGCTTGCTTTAAAGTTCTTTTTAAAACGAAAATCAACAAGTGTACGAAGACCTTCTTCTACTTGGAATACTACGTTCGCACCTTTACCGCCATCTCCACCAGCTGGTCCACCGTTTGGAACATATTTTTCACGACGGAATGCTACCATGCCATTTCCACCGTCTCCGCCTCTTACAAATATCTTAACTTGATCGACGAACATTAAATCACTTCCTTTATTGTAAATATCATTTGTTGTCATCTATGTATCTGCTATAGTGTTTGAAACTCCCATTCCATAACAAATACTATCTCTTCATCTGTAAATGAACTTACGCTCATTGTAGCTAATGATGGACATTCTTTTAAATACAAATTCAAAACATGCTTATCCGTTATCTTTCCCACTAAATCAAAGGTAAACCGCAGGCTATTTTCACTTTCATAAATGTCTATTTTCAGTTCATTTTCTCCTAAAGGATCTAATGTTACGTTTAGTATATTCATAAAAGTATTCGTCCAATTCGACGCAGCTTCATCAAGCTTGTGACAAACCTTACTAACCTGTAGCACTTCATACTCAAGCGAAAAAACAAAATCTCTCCAATTGCCTGTCATCAGTAGTTCCGCTAATTTCGGCATTTGCATATTAGCTAACTGCGCTTCGTTTTTCGCTTCTATAATAATGTTATCAATAATTTCTTTTACATAGTCTATATTGTTTAGTTCGATGTTACCTTTGATTAACTGTACCTTATTTAACCAATCGTGTCGTGAATAATTTAATAGCTCAATAATTCCCCATTGTTTATCCATATATAAAAAGTCTCCCAATTTGAAATCACTTTTTTTGTGAGATAAAACGTACTCCCATGTAATTTTGAAACGCATATGCTTAGTATAGCAGAAAAGAAATAATTATTAATGAGTAATGTGTAGAGAGGATTATTTGTAGAAGTTATAGATGATAAATATTATTCTTTATTAATCTTTCCAAAATAAGATCGATTACTGTTGTAACTTGCTATAACAACCCTAACATGCAACGCAGGGAATAAAGGTAATTTACACTCTGCAATCTTTATAATAGACCACTCTATCTATCAACACAAGCTTTCCATTAAGTAAATACGAAAAACCAGCACCGTTCCTTTTTAATGGATGCATTCGCTTCTCGTTTTACGATCCATTAAAAAGGAGCCATGCCCAGCCGTAAGATGCAAAATTACTTGCTAAAATAAGAAAACTCTAACCAGACAAGGTTAGAGTTTTCTATAAAAGCAATTAAGCTTCTTGTGCAACTGGATATACGCTTACTTTTTTGCGATCGCGTCCGAAACGTTCGAAACGAACAACTCCGTCAACTTTAGCAAATAAAGTATCATCTCCGCCACGGCCTACGTTTTCACCTGGGTAAATTTTTGTACCGCGTTGACGGTAAAGAATTGAACCACCAGATACATGCTCTCCATCTCCAGCTTTAGCGCCTAAACGTTTAGCTTGAGAATCACGACCATTCTTTGTAGAACCTACTCCCTTTTTGGAAGCGAAGAACTGAAGATCTAATCTTAACATATGTTCCACCTCCTACTTATTGAGGTTAATTTTTATATATTTCCCATAATCTCGTTCGATCGTTTGTAAAGATACAAGCATACCTTGTAATAGAAGTTGAACCTTCTCTGCTGATTCAGCTGAAATATCAGCAGGAATCACACAGTGAAGATAACCACCTTTACCTTTCACATCAATTATGGGCTTAACATCTGTTAAACTCATAATACTATTAACAGCTCCAAATGAAACTGCAGATGCTCCGGCACAAACAATATCAGAACCGTGTTTTGCAAAATTAGCGTGACCACTCATAGTGAAAGATGAAATCTTATCACCATTATAATCAAATTTCACAGTAATCATAGGTCTGAACCTTACGCGTTGATTGCTTCAATAACAACTTTAGTGTATGGTTGACGGTGACCTTGTTTTTTGTGATAGTTTTTCTTCGCTTTGTATTTGAAAACAGTGATTTTCTTTTGACGGCCTTGCTTCTCTACTTTACCAGTAACAGTTGCGCCTTCAACTAGTGGGCTACCCACTTTCACGTTTTCTCCACCTACGAATAAAACTTTGTCAAAAGTAACAGCTTCGCCTTCAGTAGCGTTTAGTTTTTCAACATATACTACATCGCCTGCAGCTACCTTGATTTGTTTACCACCAGTTTCGATAATTGCGTACATACTTGCACCTCCTCATAATTTTTAAGACTCGCCTAAAACAGGTGATTTACTATTATAGTAAATTCTTATACCTGAATCGTGCGGTTGTAGCTTCGGTGCGCTACAAACATAACAAGTGAATATTATCATGAAATCAGCCGTGATGTCAACTTGTTTTACTGATATACTACTTTAATGAGCAGTATACGATTTTATATAAAAATGCGGCTTTTCATTTTCAATGACCGAAAACTGTATTTGAATACCAACATCTTGTTCAAGCTTCTCTTTATATATACTATTCTCCCCGGAGAACCACTGAAGAACATCTTTCGTCACTTCAATGACAGCGCTAGTGTAGTCATTATTTCGATGTTGAAGCAATTCTCTTTCCATTCTAAAAGCGGCAGCTTGAGCGCTCTCCACACGTCCTGTACCTGAACACGATGGACAAACTTCCGTCGAATAATGTAGAAGCGAAGGAGAAGTTACCTTTCTAGTTAACTGTAATATACCTAATTCCGTAAATCCAATGATTTGAGTTGTCGTCGCATCCTGCTTTATACTACGCTTTATAATTTGAATGATTTGATCTTTATTTCCTTTCATATTAATGAAGTCAATCAAAATCATTCCGCTAATATTGCGAAGCTTAATCTGCCTCATCGCTTCTTTTGCAGCTATCATATTCGTCTTGCCAACAGTATTCTCTTTATTTTGCTTACCTGTAAACTTCCCTGTGTTTACATCAATTGTCGTCATTGCTTCCCCTTCTTCAATCACTAAGAAGCTCCCATTATCAAGCCATACAATGCGCTTGTGCAATCGTTCTATTTGATGTTCAACATCCCAAGCAACAAAAATATTCTCTCGATCCCGAAAATGTAAGAACTTCCAATCGGACTGCGGTTGCAGTTGCTGGAAAACCGCGAAATCATCAATATATACAGTTCCGCTATCTTTTTTCATCTCGGTAGCTATCGCCTCTAATAGCCGATTATGTTGTTTCAAAAGGGCTGGAGCTTTCACACTAGCCATCTTCTTCACCAATTGCTGATAAGTTTCACGACAATACTTTAATTCTTGCAGAAAAAAAGCCTCATCTCTCTCGCTCATTTCTGTGCGAATAAGCATTCCTTCATCATCACGCTGATGCTCCATCGCAAATTGCTTCCAGCGCTCTCTAATGGGATGAGGTAATTTTTTTGAAACAGCTATGTAATTTTGCTTAGGAATGTAAACCATACTAGAAGTCGATATTTCAACAAAACCTGTAACTCTAGCTCCTTTATGCTCCGTTTCGTCACGTATTACTTGGACAAGCAATTTCTCTCCTTGTGTTACAAGCTGAGAAATAGGCGTATCCTTCCCTTTAGAAACAACAGCTAAAATATCGTCTTTATGGAGAAATCCTTTTTTCTCATGCCCATAGTTAACAAATACTGCGTCCATTCCTGGTACAATTTTGTCAACTCTCGCTACATATATATTGCCAACTAAACTTTGGTCGTGCTTGTTCATCATATGAATATGTTGAAGCTGATCTTTATCCAAGACAGCAATTCTTTGTTCTCGCGAAAGACAATTCACTAAAATAGTTTTCATCAAAAAATCCTTTCTATATCGAAAAACCGTCAACGTACTTTTTCAGGTGAAACACTTCATTCGAAACCAATGATATCGAATAAAGGCATTTGAATATGTCTAAACCAAAAAGGAGCCATGCAGTGAGCATGGCAGGTTTTTCTGACCTTCGTATGAAGAAAGGATAACATATTTAATATTGATATAATAGGTCACCGATTTTTATCGCTGTTAACTTATCTGTGAAATAAGCGTGTAATATCTCATTTTCGTCCAGTGAACCTCTTTCTTTACCGTTTTTCGTTACGATGATTGGATGCTTATAGCCTCTTTGAAATAGCTGCAAAACACTATTTACATTTTCATTTTCATCCACAGTAATAGGCTTCAACTTCATCACTTCTTGATTTTTTCCGTAATGTCGCTCTAGCAAAAACCGCATAAAAACATACTGCCTTTGTCGCCATTCTATTGAGATAGAAAACAAAATAAAAGCAAGGATAACCACTATATTCAAACTAAATTGTCCAAATGCAATGAAAGCAATTAACAAGACAAATGAAGCTCCAATTGAAAATAGCAATGCTATTCGATGACTTCGTAAAAACGAATATCGTAAAGACAATAATAGAAACAGTAGCTTCCCTCCATCCAATGGCCAAACAGGCAGTAAGTTAAATAAGCAGATTGCGCCATTAATATACGTAAAAGTAATAAACGTATCATGCTCTATTATTCCCGTCAAAAAAAGAATATATGAAACAAGGAACAACCATAAATGTTGCAGGGGACCAAAGATAATGACATGTAAATCTTCCTTTAATGTTCGATTGCCATACTCGTCTGTTTCAAGCATCCCCCCAAATGGTAGGATTGTAATGGATTTTATTCTCCATTTATAATAAACCGCTGCACATGCATGACCTATTTCATGAAAGAACACAACGACAAACAACATCAACAGCTCTTGGAAATGAGCAGTAATCACAGCAATTCCAACAACAAGCCAAGTAGTTGGATGTACAGTAACTTTATTAATCAAATTAAAATATTTATTCAAAAGAAATCACCTGATTCGGATCAACAAATGCATCATTCTTCTTAATCGCAAAGAACATTCTTCCTTTTGATGCATCATGACTTGAAGATACCATTCCAAGTTTCTCACCCTTACTTACACTGTCATATATTTCCACACTAATTCCATCTAACTCACCATACCATGATTCACTACCATCTCGATGTTGAACGACTACTGTATTGCCAATATTCTCTTTCGCACCCGAAAAGATTACTACACCATCTTGAATAGCACCTGCCTTCAAGTTCATATCTGACTCAAGTACAACACCTTCACCGTTTTCCTTATAGGTTTGTACAATCTTCCCCTTCACAGGCACTATATATTCAGCTGATGCAGTTTCCACATTCGCATTGTTTTTATTCTTATCTGATGGTAAAAAAGCAATCGGTTTTCCAAAAGTTTCTTCATACCAATCCGTGACAGCAGCAAATTGAATTTCTTTCTCAAATGAGGATGCTACGAAATTCCTTGCTACCTGAAGTTTCTCAGATGGGAACTTAAACATGGCTGCGATTGAAATAAATAATAAAGCTGAAAGCAAAACCTTTAATAAAAACAAATCTTTACGAAATAGAGGATGATGCCCCTCATCACCATCATATGTAGTAACATGAGATGAGTAAGAAGGCTGGCGTTCATATGAGGAAAAACGATTCTTAGCTTCTTGCATTTTTTTCCGCTTTCTAATTCGATTTTTAATAGCTCTCCTTCTATCATACATCACTAAATCGTACCCCTTTACAACAAAAATGATACTAACACTATATGATGAGTTAGGACAAACTATGCTAACTTGAATTTATGATTATTAGTAACAAACTGTATAAGTCTTGATCTTTGGGCAAATAATAGAATAAAAAAACACTCAGTAGAACACTGAGTGTCGTTAGCTTCTAATTTAATTATGATCGAGCTCCGAACAATTTCTTAATTTTAGCAAATACGCTTGTTTGCTGAGCTTCTAGAGACATTAACGGTATTTGATCCCCTAAAATTCTACGGGCAATATTACGATAGGCGATTGATGCTGGGTTATTCGGATCCATTACAATAGGCTCTCCTAGATTCGATGCTTTAATAACCCTATCATCGTCTACAACAATGCCGATTAAATCAATCGATAAATGTGTAGTAATATCATCAATATCTAGCATTTCTCCATTATCAATCATATGACTACGAATACGATTAATAATAAGCTTTGGCGGCTCTAAATTTTCTTCTTTCTCCAACAAACCAATGATGCGATCAGCATCACGAACGGCTGCCTTCTCTGGAGTCGTAACTACAATGGCCTTATCCGCACCTGCAACTGCATTTCGATATCCTTGTTCAATACCAGCTGGACAATCAATAATGACATAGTCATAGTCTTGTTTTAACTCAGATATTAATTCATGCATTTGATCTGGATTTACCCCGTGCTTATCACTCGTTTGAGCTGCAGGTAGTAAATAGAGTAATCCATCAAAGCGTTTATCTTTAATAAGAGCTTGATGTATCTTACATCTTTTTTCCACTACATCTACAAGATCATAAATTATGCGATTCTCTAATCCCATAATTACATCTAAGTTTCGCAAACCAATATCCGTATCAACTAAACAAACCTTTTTACCAGAAAGAGCTAGAGCTGTTCCAATATTAGCAGAAGTAGTTGTTTTACCAACTCCTCCTTTACCAGATGTAATCACAATTGCTTCTCCCACAATTATAGCCCCCCTTCTAATCTAGTTAAATCGGGTCTTATTTTCTTTAATTTTGCAATACGATCAAATATTATTTCTTTATGATCGTTTAAATATGCACTATGTAAATTCAAAGGGTCATCAGATACAGAAATAGCGGTAGTTGTATTTACGTCCGAAATACTAATATGTGCAGAGTCCATTTTGCTAGCCGCTATAACTGCTTTATTATTCCCCTTACAACCGGCATGAACGCTTCCTTTTAACGTCCCAATAATAAAAACGTTTCCAGCAGCTTTCACAACACCCCCAGGGTTTACATCGCCAATTAACAATAAATCCCCGGGCACTTCAAGAATTTGTCCTGATCGAACAATTCCAACACTTGATTTAATTTCACTACCATTAAGTAATTCGTTCACTTCATGTAAAGAAATAACATTCGACAAAATCCGGTCAACAACCAGTTTATTATTATTTTGAATAAGCGAAATAATTTTTTCTTCTTCTTCTTTTGAAAATTTCCGATTACCAGTATGGACTTTTACACTAATAATCGGATCGTCATTTTGCAGTTTATAAGAAACCGATAGCTTCTCTTCCAACTCACGCATTATATCAAAGAAGGAACTAGAATCATCGAGATGGAGCGTAAGTCCATCTTTAGTACCCTTAATCATAACATTTTGTGAATTTCTACTATTCATCACGCTCTACCACCTCAACAATCCTATATTCTATACATTCATTATTATTCCCTTTAAATCATTTAAAGAATTTCATCATTATTGTTACTTTCTGAAAAGCAATTCGCTACTATCTTCAGTCGAATATTTAACAATAAATTTCCGAATTGGATATGCTACTAGTATAACAAAAACTGCATTCATACCAAGTGTTGGGAGTAAACGTACATATGCAAATTCTTGAAATGATATGTGTGCAAACCCAAGGATGAAATTAAAACCATATACAATAATTTCTAACATCGCTACTGCTACAATTGACATCAGCGATACCATAAAAAGATTATTATGGAGTATTTTCATCAATTTGGAAATCAAATACGTAATAATAGGTAGCACGAATAAGTAAATTCCTAATATCTCTGTGTAAACTACATCGAAAAGGAAACCAGCAACTGCACTATAAATAACCGCTTTACGATAGTTTCCAAACACTGTGAAGAACACAAAGAAAATCATTAAGAATCTTGGAACGAAAATAAGTTGACCATGATAAAACTCTCCGATAAAAATGTTTAAAAACAAACTTTCAAAGAGGAAAACAAATACGATAAAGAGAGGAATGAATAGCTTTCTCACAAGCCACCCTCCTCATTATCCGCATCCTTCAAATCGGCCGTTACTTTATCTTTATCCAATTTAGGATCTACAACCATTACATGTGATATATCATAGAAATCTGCAGAAGGCTTCACATAAGCTGTTTGTGTTAAACCATTCTTGTCAACCTCTACTTTGTCAACCTCACCTATAGGTAATCCTTTTGGAAATACACCACCAAGACCAGATGTTACAACCTGTGTCTTTTTAGGAACTTCTTTTTTAGATTTATTTTTCTCTAATTTAAGCTCCATTAAAAGCATGCCTTTTTCTTGATCATATCCTTTAATAATCCCATATACAGGCTTATTATCTTTACCTATGATTTTTGCTGAAATACGATTTTTCGGATCTGCTGTGCTTAAGATTTGGACTGTTGATGCCCACTTGTTAGTAGATTTCACTTTCCCGATTAGACCTTCAGAAGTGATAACAGCCATATTTTTCTCTACTCCATGCAGACTCCCTTTATTGATTGTTACACTCTCCTGCCATCTGTCAGGGTTTCTACCTATAACAGTAGCTTGAATAGGCGTATATGCACTTAAATCATCTTTCTTGTCCATTATATCTCTAAGCTCTTTATTTTCTTTTTCAAGTTCTTGAACTTTACTTTTCAATGTTGCGTATTCATCCAAGCGAGCTTTTAGTTTTTCATTTTCTTCATATGTGTTTTGAAGATCACGTAAATCTTCAAATACACCCGTGACAAACTGTGTTGGTGTATGAAAAATTTGCTGGAAGAAACCTGTTGTATCCTTTACAAACTGCTCAGGCCAACTAACGTTTTCTCTTTCTCTTAATGAAAAACCAATCAATGCCACCAGAATAATGATACTTATTAATAAAACGATAAGTTTTTTGTTGAGAAAAAACTGTGGCATGACTTCACCTCTAATTAGTAATCAAATTCAAATCTTTTGTATCGTTAGAACTTTTTGACAAAAGCGCATAAAATATCTCCACATTCTACAGTATACCGCAGAATGTGAAGAGGTATCAGTAATTATTTATTACAATTTTGCACGATTTTTAAATTCATGGATATGGTCTAACGCTTTACCAGTACCAAGCGCTACACAATCTAATGGATTTTCAGCAATTAATACAGGCATTTTCGTTTCATCTGAAATTACTTTATCTAAATTGCGAAGTAATCCTCCGCCACCAGTTAATACGATTCCACGATCCATAATATCTGCAGCTAATTCAGGTGGCGTTTTTTCTAATGTACCTTTTACTGAATCAACGATTGCATAAACAGTATCACGTAAAGCCTCACAAATTTCTTGTGCAGTGATTTCAATTGTTTTTGGTAGACCCGTTAATAGGTCGCGTCCACGGATTTCCATATTTTCGATACCTTCTGAATCTCCAGCTGCACCGATTTCAACTTTAATAGCCTCAGCTGTACGCTCACCAATCATTAAATTATAAGTTTTACGAATATATGTGACGATAGACTCGTCCATTTCATCACCAGCAACGCGAATTGACTGACTAGTTACAATACCGCCTAATGAGATAATCGCAACTTCCGTAGTACCTCCACCAATGTCAACAACCATACTACCAGTAGGCTCCCAAACAGGTAGATCCGCACCAATTGCAGCTGCAAAAGGCTCTTCAATTGTATAAGCATCACGAGCACCAGCTTGTCTAGTTGCATCAATTACAGCACGTTTCTCAACCGCAGTAATTCCTGATGGTACGCATACCATAACATACGGATTACGTGCAAAAACGCCTTTCTTCTGTGCTTGATTCATATAATATTTCATCATTGTAGCTGTTGTTTCATAATCTGCAATAACTCCGTCTTTCATTGGGCGCATTGCTACAATGTTCCCCGGTGTACGTCCAATCATATTACGTGCATCATTACCAACTGCAACAATTTGTTTTGAAGATGTATTAAACGCGACAACTGATGGTTCGCGTACTACGATTCCTTTTCCTTTAACATAAACAAGTGTATTTGCTGTTCCTAAATCTATTCCAAGATCTCTAGTTCCAAACATTAATGTATCTCCCTTTCTAACTTTCAATTCAAAGCAAGTTAAAGCTATCACAAGTTTTAGTATAAACCACTGAATTTTTTATATTATTTCAATCAATTTCATTAAAAAATCACAAATAATATTATATAACATGGGCAATTTTTATGATAGTGTCATAAATATCCTTTTTCCTTTAAACTTACATACTTCTTCTCGCCAATAATAAGATGATCTAATACGTCAATCCCTATAATCTTACCACATTCTATTAATCTCTTTGTTACATCAATATCTTCCTGACTCGGAGTAGGGTCCCCAGATGGATGATTATGAATACAGATTATAGAAGCAGCAGAACGTCGGAATGCTTCCTTAAAGACTTCACGTGGATGAACGATAGATGCATTCAAACTACCTATAAAGATGGTTTGCTTGTGTAGTACTTGATTTTTCGTATTTAAGTATAAACAAACAAAGTGCTCTTGGGAAAGAAAACGCATATCATTCATACAAAAATTTGCGCAATCTTCAGGAGAGCGAATAACATATCGTTCGGTATAACAAAGATTTGTTATTCTTCTTCCTATTTCTATTGCTGCTAACAGTTGAATCGCTTTTGCTTCGCCAATTCCTTTAATACTCATTATTTCTTCGATTGAAGCGTCTTTTAATAGCCTCAAGCCATCAAAATAAGAGATTAGTCGTTCCGCAAGTTGTAATACGGATTCATTTTTCGTACCTGTACGCAGCAATAATGCAATCAATTCTTGATTCGATAAGCTATGAGAGCCCTCTCGAAGAAATCTTTCTCTAGGACGCTCACTGCTTGGAAAATCTTTAATCATCATGGATTCGCTCAAATCGATTATCTTCCTTTCTTATTAATACTTTACAAGGAATAAGAAAGCTTTCGATTTAAAGATATCTCAGCGAAAAGATGATAGTTCTCGAGCCAAACGAGATATAGGCAAACCTACAACATTATAGTAATCACCGTGTATTTTTTTCACAAAGAGTGCAGCTTTTCCTTGAATACCATATGAGCCGGCTTTATCAAATGGCTCACCACTATCAATATATGCCTCAATATCTTGCTCACTTAGCTCCCAAAATGTTACTACCGTTTTCTCATAGAAACTTACACTTGCATCTTCAGAAATAATGCTAACACCTGTATAAACAGAATGTATATGATTTGAAAGCTGTGACAGCATACGAAAAGCATCCTCTCTGTCTGTTGGTTTTCCTAATATGTTATCGTTACGCACAACTATTGTATCACATCCAATAATGATAGAGTTTGGATGTGTGTTGATAGCTGCTTGTGCTTTTTTGAATGCTAACATTTGTACAGCTTCTTCTGGAGCAATGTTTAATGGAATGGTTTCATCAATATCTGCGGAAAATGTTTTGAAGGGTATTTCTAATATAGATAGAAGTTCATGTCTTCGAGGAGATGCCGAAGCTAATATAAGAGTTTTCACAGAGGTTCACCTTACCTTATCTTTAAATTAATGTATTAAGAGAGATACAGAATAATCGTAACAGACTTGCTAACAATACTCAATAAACCATTCGAAAGTTAGCTATTAATGTCGAATTTTTTTCTTTCAACACCCTGCTCTAGTTATTATTAAACATAAAAAAGGCTTCAAGATGCAAATAGATCAAGAAAGCCACATTATTTAATATCACACATTTTTTTCATTTCCCAGAAAATAATACTCGATAAATCTTGTAGTGATCATTGTTTTAGTGCATTATACATCATAATAAATTGCAATAGGTTTTTTTGTAATAAAAAACTTGCTTCAATTGGATCTTTTGTATTTGTTAGCTCTTTCACTGCTAAGTTTAGAGGAGTTACCAATGCTAAGACATCTTCACTACCTTTTTTTAATGACTGTATTTTCTGTAAACTTGTTTGGAATTTTTGCACATCGCTCCTTTCAGAAGATAACATTAGATTTGTACCTGCACTAGTTAATTCATTATATAGAACTAGTGATGCTTTTAGTATGTTTGCATCAGCTTCCGTTACATTTTTCTTTCCGGTTACACCGATTTCAAATTCCTTCCAGTAAGAGTCGATGCCTTTTTCTTTATATAAAGAGGAAACAGCTTTTGCACGATCTAACGAATCAGCTACAAAAAGAAGAAGGTAATACTTGTTTTGCTGAGCCAATATTACTGCAGGGAGTTTACGATCTTCTAAAATATCCCTTTGTTTCTCAGCCGATTCACGGTTACTGTATACACCACCTTGTACAGCTTGTATGGTTAAAGGAGGCATCGATACATTTGTTGTGCTAGGTTTACTAATAGGCTCTTCCTTGGTCTTTTCAGCTACTATCGGTTTATCAACCGTTTTTGTTGAATCACTTGCGGTAATCGTTTTTAAAGCAACATACATAAACCCAAGTCCAATTACTACTGCAAATACAATTGCCACAATAAACTTTGGATATTCACTTCTGTTCGACTTCTTTTGTTTCTTGTCACTTGTATATGTAAAAACAGGACTAGAATTTGGAACTTCTGACTTTGGTTCAGTAGGAGTGGAAGTGGTAGGTAATACCCAATCAAAAGCTTCATCATTCGTTTGATTGGCAGCAGCCATTTCTTCCATCGCTGAGTCCTTTTCCTCTTGTTGTATTTGTTCTTCCTGATTTGAATCAACAACGCTCTCTTTCTCTACTATGACTACATCATTTACCACTTTCTCTTCGTAGACTTTTGCATTCCCATTTAATTTAATTTTAATTGTATTATTCCGGTCGAGCTTGTCCATTTACAAACTACCTCCTCTCGACTTTAACCTCATCCTAACATAGAAGAAAAAAAAAATAACAAGACTTTTGTCGTCTTGCTATCAATAGCTTTCATCAATTTTCGGTACCATTCGAGGAAAAAGAATAACATTATAACTAAACTGACAGTAATGGACGGTTACTAAATTTCTCACAAGGCTTCAATCATCCTTTTTTGTAAAATATTCCAATAAATCTTGTGGATTCATCACATAAATGCTGAGATAACGACAAGACCATATAAGAAACACTATGTCTACTCAATTAAATTAAGAGAAGTATAGAGATTTACCTCTGTTTAATCAACTGTCGAAAGCCTGTTGCTGATTTTGTCCGTAAACCCATGTAACACTATATCAATACCCCAAAATACCAATTTACAATTTTTTCGCCAAAAAAATAAGATGTTAAAGTAGCTAAAGCGATATATGGGCCGAAAGGAATTGGCTCATTTCTCTTCACAATACCAATAATAATGAGAAGTGAGCCTAATAACGCCCCATACAATGCAGCAAAAAACAATGCCAAAATAACCAGCTTTACACCTAATAGTAAGCCCAATACAGCAAAGAGCTTAATATCCCCTCCACCCATACCACCATTACTAATGAGAGCAATAACTAGGAGGATACCAAAACCAACCGCTGCACCAAATAATGAATCAATAATATGTAAACTACCAGGATAGATATGTAGAAGCAAAAATAAACTAGCAAAAAACAATAATACTTTGTCCGGAATAATCATATAAGCTAAATCAGATACAGTGATAATAACTAATAACGAGATGAGAGTATATGCAATTAAAATTTCACTACTCCATCCAATTAGTAAGGGTGTAATCGCAAACAAAATAGCTGTCACAATTTCAACCGTGATATAGATAGGAGAAATCGGAGCTTTACAACTCCTACATCTGCCTCCTTGTATAAGATATGATACGACAGGTATTAATTCCTTACCCGTAAGCATACGTTTACAGTTCGGGCAAGATGATCGCGGTCTTACGATCGATTGTTTGAGAGGAACCCTTAATCCAACCACACTAAAAAATGAGCCAAATATTAAGCCGACAAAAGCTAGATATATTACGGTTAATTGTTCCATTTTTTCTCCTTATTCACCTGATTTTATATATAGTTATTTACTTGTAGTCAATTTCACTTCAATTACAACTGCTTATTTTTAAAAATCGCACCATTTCATATTAGTATAAAAGGACTGATCCGCTTTTACATTATACCTCTATTTCATTTAGTAAATTTCGAATATTTAGTTAAATACTTCCAAAATTCTCTTAAACGTAACAGTTTACTAATAAATGTTTATTCCTCTCTAATTGAAATTAGTAGCATTTTTGGACAATTACACACGAAAGACCCTCTATCATTTAATGAATAGAGGGTCAATCATTATCATAAACAGCCACTTTATTTCTACCAGCTTTTTTGGCACCAGTATACATTGCTCGATCAGCATATCTAACGAGCGAAAGTGCTTCTTCATCATCTTTTTTCGCCGTAGCGACACCGATACTTACCGTAATCGTTATTTCTTCTTTATCGTTTGTATCAAGATGTTGATGAATAGAAAATGGTTTAGAAGCTATGTCCATTCTAATATGTTCAGCAATAGTCACCGCTTTTTCTAGAGTAGTATTTGATAGTAGAATTACAAACTCTTCACCACCATATCTAGCAACAATTCCTTGTTTGCCAACTCTTGCTTGAATTCTACTTGTTACTTGGCAAAGCATTTCATTTCCACTTTCATGACCGTACGTATCATTAATTTGCTTAAAAAAATCTAAATCTAATAATATTAATGATAAATGTGATCTTTTCTTATTCCTAAAATCCTTATATTCAGCTGTTAATAGCTCTTCAAAATAGCCGTAATTATATACTCCAGTTAGACTGCAGTATTGACTTTTTCTTTTTGTTTCTTCATAGTGCACTGCATTTACCAATGCAATTGCATAATAAGAGCAAAGAATGCATGAAATCATTTCTTGATAGTTTTCAAAATACCTTCTCTTCTTAGATGCGAGAATCAAGACACCTACTATTTCTGAAGAGGTTTGAATCGGTATAGCCAACATACTTTCAATATGCTTTAAATCTCCTTCAGCGTTAAACAGGTGCTTCCATTCTTTTTGTTGTTTAAAAAATAAAGAGTTATTTCGACTTATAACTACTCCTGCAATATCATTAAAAGGTTGCACTTCTTCCATACTTTGTTTATTAGGATTTATGTAAGAATTCTTATTTACTTTAAAAACATATGTATAATCTGCAGCGAATAGCTCTGTAACTTTTTCAGTAAATATTTTATCAACTTGCTGAACTTGCAACCCTTCCGTCAATTGATGACCTATTGCATTCATTTGTTGCAAGCAATCATTCATTTTTAATGATGTATAATACATTCTTAAAATAATAGCAATGCTAACTAATGGCACACAGACTATTAATAACGCAAACAAATGAAGTTCATTATAAAGTACATATAATACAATTCCCATCGGAAAGACAATTAAAGAGGAAATGCTTTCCCATAGTAAACCTCTCCCTATAACTTTTAGACTTTTTTTATTTATCGTTAATCTAATGACAACTAATAGTGTTTGATTAAGAGCTAAATAGGTTAACACGTATCCTATAAGTGGGATGACATCCTTCAATGTTTCTTGTATCGTTAAATCATGTTGCCCTCCGAGTTTATAGAACACAAGTGCACTAATTATAGACAAGCAAAAAAACATTAATGAATTTAGCGGAAAACGAAAAATTTCATCTTTATTAAGACGGAGTTTTATTAATAATACAAAGATTGCAATTTGTGTTAAAACCATTTCTGCAAATAGACCATACTTTAAAAAAACAACTAAAGATACCGCTTGTAAAAAAAATACTGGCGTTTCATTAACAAGAATCGGAAATAAACAAACAACAATTGCAAACAGTAAAAAACTCAAAATCTCTGTGCTGAATAATGATTGAGAAGGAGTGAAAGTTTGGTAAGTTAGCCAAAGACCTACAGGGAATATCACTAACCATAATAGATATAAAAGAAAAAGATTTTTTCTGTACACCTTTATTACACCCCTTCCTTAATAAATATAGCTCATACTTAAAACAACAACTGTTGATTTTTTTCTGAGAAATAAGGTCTTACATAATACAGAAAATAAAGAGACCCCGTTACAACTAACAATGAATTTTCATCTAACATCTGAACGCCCTTATCTATAGCCGTTTCCCATGAATCATAGTAGCTAGAAGGCGTATTCTTACAATGTGCAACTAACTTCTTCGCTTCCAATGCTCTGTCCATTGTAAACTGTGTACAAATAATATGATGCGCAATATGTTCAAGCATTTCAATCATAGATGTTACGTCTTTATCTGCTAATGCAGCCGTTACGAATATTATCTTTTTATGGCTATATCGCTCTTGCAACGTATCAATTAACGCTCGAATTCCTGCTTCATTATGAGATCCATCCACAATAATATGTGGTTCTATACTTACCGTTTCTAGACGCCCTTTCCAATTAGAACGCAATAAACCAGCTTTAATACTTTCATCTTTTAAAATGAAACCGAACTTTTCATCTAATAATAGAGCCGCTGTAATAGCTAATGATGCATTTTGAATTTGATGTTTTCCTAACATAGAAATCACACATTTTTCTAATGCATGCTCTTGAAAAGTATACGAAAAAACTTCACCATTATTTATAGAAGACAAATGCTCTACTTGAAAATGCCTGTCCAACTCATACAGTTCGCTATTCATTTCTAACGCTTTATTTTGAATAACACTTAACGCTTCTTCGTTTGTTACTCCTGTAATAACGTAAGATTTATTCTTAATAATACCTGCTTTTTCATATGCAATTCCACTAATGCTATTCCCTAATATATTGGTATGATCCCGCGAGATACTTGTAATGATTGAAATTAAAGATGTAATTACGTTAGTAGAATCAAGTCGACCTCCAAGCCCTGTCTCCATTAATACAAGATCAGGCTTTTGTTCTTCAAAATACACAAGTGCAATGATCGTTAATATTTCAAATTGTGTTGGAAAAATATCTTTCTGTTCAAGATTATCTAAATATTCCATAACATAATTAAATATTCTTAAAAAATCCTCTTCAGAAATACATTCATCGTTTATCATTATTCTTTCTTTTACACTTTCGATATGAGGAGAAGTAAATGTCGCAACACGATATCCACCAGCTATTAAAATTCCCTTTAAATAATGAAGTGTCGAACCTTTTCCATTCGTACCAGCCAAATGAACAAATTTCAATTGTTGATGCTTAACATTTAAACCTTCTAGCATCTCTTCCATTCTTTCCAAGCCAAAGTTCATTCCGAAGCGTTGCTCACGCTTAGCAAGATAATCATATAAATCATCTATTTTTTGCAACATAACTGTTCCCCTTTTTTAGTAACATATATTAAATTCTTGCTTAGTATAAATCAAATGCTATTTATCTTATTACTATAACATTTTATATCCTTTTAACACTATCTCATCAACCTTGATTGAACTACCCACCACTTACGAAAGAAAACACTTTCGTTTGAAGTGGGGGATTCCTAAGTAAAGAAACGTATCGGTTTCTAATGGATTAGGCGAACCCCGTAGTCCCTACGGTTAGAAGTCTTATGGCTTCATTTTTAAGGTTTTGTCCTGCGTT